>NZ_JBQJIK010000090.1:0-31769 GCF_052078665.1 Inquilinus sp. CA228
TAGCGCTTGGTCTTCTTTGCGATCTCGGCCATCCGGCCACGGCTCTGTTCCGTCCACATCCATAGCTTGAATCATATCCTCGCTCGCCGAGAAAGCCCCCATCCGCAATTTCCAAACGGTCTCTGACTGCAATCAGAAGGAGATGAAGTCTTCTCCGGCTCAACTCAGGGCTTCTGTGATCGATTGGACATTTCCGACGATCGCTCCGACATCCCGAGAGATCACGGCAGCGGCAAGGCCCACGAGAGCGGCTGCGACGTCTATGGCCTTTCTGATGTCCTCGATGGTGGCCAGAACCTCCTTGGCCTCGGTCACGATCCCCGTCAGCTTGGCGAAGGCTATCTGGGTTTCGTCAAGCACGAGGCCAACCGCTTTCGTCACCATGTCGGACGAGGCATTCAACAGCGACCACTGGGCATCTTCCAACTCCCGTTTCTGCCCAGGCGTTAGAGTATCCCAATCGTCGAATCTACGTTTGCCGATATCTGCGGCTGCTTCGTGAAATTTTCTCGCCAGCAAGAAGGCGTCTTGAGAAGAAAGTCTCATTCACCCAACTCCTACATCAATATTCAATTTTTTGATGATGGATTTTATGTATTCAGAATATTCTTTCATTTGACGTAGTAAATCCGGGTTTGGAAAATCATCCCTATGGTCATACAGCTTTTGATGCCCATCGGAAATCCGCTCCAGGACGGCGGCATAGGATTTGATCGACGCCGCTCTGGCATCGATCTCCGCTACGCGATAGACGCCCCACTCGCCGACGGCGGCTTTTGCCGCCGGATCGGCGGTGCTTTTCTGTAGCGTCCCATAGTAAGTCTCGGCAGCCTGGCGTTCGTTCAGTGATGCGATGGAGAAGCCGTCGGACACGATGTCCCGAAGTCCGTTCACGATCGTTTGGAACGGTTCGTTTCCCTCTTCGATGAACTCCTTCAACTCCGCCTGACGCCAACCGTCAGCCGCGGCACGAAGCACAAGTTTGACGACAACTGCGGCAGAGGACGCCTCAGCCTCATCTACGAACTTCGCCTTCACAATCTTGCCCTGCAAGGCATCGAGCTCCGCATCGAAACTCGGCGTCTCGTCGGCCGAAAGATTTCCCAGCGCCTTCATATAGGATTCCACTATGGCGAGTCGGGCCAGCAAGGCGGCTTCCTCCTGCTTCCTCGCCGTTGCCATCGCTTCCAGGGTCGGATGGTACCGCACCGGTTGATAGCGCTCCTCCCGAAGCGGCTCGTTGACGTAGTCCTCCACCAAGCCAGTGTATTGAGCGGTCGCTATCGAACTGTCTGCAAATTCGCGGATCGCAGAGAGGTCGGCACAGCCAACCAAAATCGCACTGAGGACTGCAACCGGAAGCAGTTTGCGGCACGTCTGAAACCGCATTCCCTGCCGCTCCCAAGATATGGAACGGGCGAACTTTGCACTCTTCAGCGGAAAAGACACGCGCTCTACGAGGATGACCTTAGGGGCATCAGAATGCATACTGCCTCCCGATATAAATTAGATCAAATAATATTACAAACTGACCAATAATTTATTCATATTTGCATATCAAACCAAATGAGGCAAGCCCCCACGGCCGCTTCCCGCAATTGCCCATGACCGGACAGTGGGCGTCCCTCCGACAAAGCTGGGCCACGGCCGGTTGGGCGGAGCAACCCCTGAGGCGGGACGCCGCAGCCGGCGGAACGTTCCATCGGCCCGATGGTTCGGTTCGTCAGGCGCCTGCAACAACAGCATTCCGGAGCCATGGCCGAGGCAACCCTCCGCAGCCAGCAGCAATACTTCCCCGCCCTGACAGCGCTGCGCGGCATCGCCGCGCTCTGCGTCGTGCTGTTCCATTATTCGATCGGGTCCTTCCCGAACCTGCACCCGACCGAGGTGACCTTCTTCTTCGGCAAGAGCTACCTCTTCGTCGACCTGTTCTTCGCGCTCAGCGGCTTCATCCTGATGCATGTCTATGGGCGAAGCTTCGCCGACGGGCCGTCCAAGGCAACGCTGGGCCCGTTCCTGCGGGCCCGCCTGGCGCGGCTGTACCCGCTCCATCTCGTCATCCTGGCCGGCTTCGTGCTGCTCGAGCTGGTGAAGCTGGCGGTCGACCGCACCGGGCTCGACGCCTTCGGCGGCAGCCACACCCTGGCCACCCTGCCCGGCAGCCTGCTGCTGCTGAACGCGGCCGGCCTCTACGACACCATCACCTGGAACGGACCGTCCTGGTCGATCAGCGCCGAATGGATCGTCGGCCTCGCCTTCCCGCTGCTGGTGCCGGTCGTGGCCCGGCTGCGCCCGACCGGGCTGCTCCTGTTCTATGTCGCGACCCTGGCCGGCTTCGCCCTGCTGTCCGCCGGGCCGCAGCACGACCTCGACCTGACCAGCGACTGGGGCGTGCCGCGCTGCTTCCTCGGCTTCGTCGGCGGTATGATCCTGTACCGCGTCTGGCAGGACGGGACCCCGGGATGGATGGCGACCGACGCCGCGGCGCTGACCACTGCGGCCGGCATCGTCCTGGCCATGCACCTGAACATGCGCGGCGTCTTCGTGGTGCCGCTGTTCGGCCTGCTGATCCTCTGCCTGGCGCAGAACTCGTCGCGGGTGGGCCGGGCGCTCGGCACGCGGCCGATGATCTTCCTCGGCGAGATCTCCTACGCCGTCTATCTCGCGCAGATCCTGCTGCTCGACAGCGTGCATCTCGGCTGGCGCCTGGCCACCGGCCACGAGATCGAGGACGCCGGCTTCTCCGCCATCCAGTCGCTGGGCGTCATCGCCCTGATGGTCGCGGCGCTGCTGCCACTCTCCATCCTGCTGCATCGCCGGGTCGAGGTTCCGGCCCGCGGCTGGCTGCGCCGGATCGGCGCGCGGCGCCCGCTGCGCCCCGCCTTCCAGCGGCCGGGCTGAGGGGCTGCAGATCGGCTCTGGCGGGCGGGGCCCGCCGGCCCTATCCTGGCGCGCCTCAAGAACGAGACGCATCCGTGCCTGCCAACGACGCCCGCCCCCTCGACGGGATCGATCTCCTCGCGGTTGCCCCGGCCGCCCTGCGCGCCGAGCTGCAGAAGCAATGCCGCTGGCAGCGCTTCGCGCCGCATGAGCAGATCATCGACCGCAACGACGACCCGGACCACGTCTACTTCCTGGTCGAGGGCAAGGTCCGGGTGGTGATCTATTCCGCCTCCGGCCGCGAGATCACCTTCGACGACCTGTCGGCAGGGGCCTGCTTCGGCGAGCTGTCGGCGCTGGACCGGGAGCCGCGCTCCGCCAACGTCATGGCATTGACCGAGGCCACCGTCGCCGCCCTGCCCACCGCCGTCTTCCGCGGCGCCGTGACCGAGCATCCGGCCCTGGCGCTGGCGATCATGGTGCATCTGGTCGGCGTGCTCCGCCGGGCCAATGAGCGGATCATGGATCTGAGCACGGTCGGCGCCAACAACCGGGTGCATGCCGAGCTGCTGCGCCTGGCGACGCACGGGGCACAGCCGGACGGCAGCGCGACGATCCGGCCGATCCCGGTGCATTCCGACATCGCCAGCCGGGTCAGCACCACACGCGAGACCGTGGCGCGCGTGCTGAGCGACCTGGCCAAGTCGGGCATCGTCATCCGCGCCGCCGACCATCTGCAGGTCGCCGACCTGAACCGCCTGGAGCGGCTGGTGGAGGATGTCCGTGGCGAGTGGTGACGGCGGCGGCAGCGACAGCGGTGGGGACCTGAACCGGTGGACCACGCTGAAGGTCAAGTCGGTCTATGAGAACCCCTGGATCAAGGTCGACGAGCACGACGTCCTGACCCCGGCCGGCACGCCCGGGATCTACGGCGTGGTCACCTTCAAGAACCTGGCGATCGGGGTGGTGCCGATCGACGACCGCGGCCGCGTCACCCTGGTCGGGCAGTACCGCTACGCCCTTGGCCTCTACAGCTGGGAGATCCCGGAAGGCGGCGGCGACCCGCAGCTGCCGCCGGTCGTGTCGGCCCAGCGCGAGCTGCGCGAAGAGACCGGGCTGGAGGCGGCGCATTGGCACGACCTCCTGACCATGCATCCGTCGAACAGCGTCACGACCGAGATCGCCCATCTGTTCGTCGCCTGGGGCCTGACCCAGGGCGAGGCCGAGCCGGAGGAGACGGAGGATCTGGCGCTGAGCACCGTGCCGCTGGCCACGGCCATCACCATGATCGCGGACGGCCGGATCACCGATTCGCTGACCGTCGCCGCCCTGCTGCAGCTGCAGGTCATGCTGCTGAGCGGCACCCTGCCCCCGGGCCTGGCCGAGATCCTGCAGCGGGCCGGGTGACTCGCCGGCAACCGAAGCATCAAGGAAGCATCATCGTCCTGTCACGACCCCGGGCCTAGGGTCGGCGCCCTCTGTAGACGCGAGGGACGATCGATGATCCGCATGACCGCTGTTCCAGCCCTGCTTCTCGCCGCCGGCCTGCTTTCGGCCCCGGCCTGGGCGGAGGAGCCGAAGCCGTATCCGGTCGAGGCGGTCGCCTCCTTCCCCGCGGCGGAGGCGCGGCAGGCCGTGGCGGTGGACGCCGAGTCCTTCTACGCCATCAACAGCCGGTCGATCGCCCGCTACGACCGGAAGACCGGCGCCCGGATCGCCGCCTGGACCGAAGCCAAGGACGGGCCGATCATCCATCTCGACAGCGGCGTCGTCGTCGACGGCAAGCTCTACACCGCCCATTCCAACTATCCGGAATGGCCGATGACCAGCTCGGTCGAAATCTGGGACGCGGCGACGCTGAAGCATGTCGGCACGCACAGCTTCGGCATCGATCGCGGGTCGCTGACCTGGATCGACTATCGCGACGGGGCCTGGTGGGGCGGCTTCGCCAATTACAACCGGGTGTTCGACCGCAGCCCCCTCGCCTATGGCAACAAGTACACCACCCAGATCGTCCGCTTCGACGCCGACTGGCGCGTGGCCGAGGCCTGGGTGCTGCCGCCGGAATTGCTGGAGAAGTTCGGCGACATGAGCAATTCCGGCGGCTCCTGGGGGCCGGACGGGCGGCTCTGGATCACCGGCCATGACGAGCCGGAGGTCTATGCCCTGGCGCTGCCGGAGGCCGGCTCGGTGCTGCGCTGGGTCGGCACCGCGCCGCTCGACATCGCCGGTCAGGGCGTCGCCTGGGACCGGACGCAGCAGGGCGTGATCTGGGGCGTGGTCCGCGACAAGGAGAAGAACGAGAACCGCGTCACCGCCGCGCGCGTCGCACTGCCCTGACCCGCACGGGCTTCGATCCCGTCAGAGACCCGCCGGCACGCCGTCGACATATCCGTCGAAGACGAAATCGTTGAGAAACTGGCGCCGCCACAGGAAGGCCCGGTCAACCCGGCTCAGCCCGGCTTCGTCGCAGATATCCGCCCATCCCTGGCGGATGCCGTCGATCTGCCCGGCGATGATGGTGCGTGCCTCGACGTCGTCGAGGAGGAAGCGCGAAGCGGCGATGCGGCAGGTCTCGAGCAGGCTGCGCCGGTCGTCGTCCTGGATCAGCATCGCCTGGCCGGCCTCGCGCCCGGTACGGGCCTGCGGGCAGATGTCATAGGCTGGCGTCAGCGCCAGCCCGGCGCCATCCCAGAAAGCGGCATGGTTGCGGGCATGATCGTCGGTGTTCCCCGTCAGCACATTGAAGACGAGGCGAGAGAACAACTCGCGCAAGGTCGACCGCGGGGCAGTGAAGTGCGCGCGGATCATGTCGGCGAGATCGGCATAGCTGGCGTAGCGAGCCTGCATCTCGTCGAGGCCGAACAGTGTCAGCGCCGATACCATGGCGCGCCGGGCCCAGCCCGCGGCGGTGGCTTCGCGATCAAACCGCTGCACCAAGAGGACGTCCTTGCCGCCGGCCATCGTGAGTTCGACATGCGACACGTCGAGGCCGAGCCGGGCGGCGAGCCGCATCGCGACGAACTCGGCCTTGACGACGGCATAGGTGTCGTTGGTCGCCGAGAACTTGGCGATGAATTTGCGGGGCCCGCTCTCGATCAGCGCTTTCGGACGTGCGCCGCCGATGGAACTGCCATGGAACAGGGCCTTGTCGAGGCCCGGGGGAATCGGCTCGCCGCGCTCGACCCGCCCTGCTGCTTCCAGCAATTCTTCCATGGTGGCGCCAGCCGGCTCGCGCGATCGATAGGTCTCCGGCGAGGCCTGGAAATCCAGCGCGCCGGCCCGGTCGGACCCGGAATTCAGCAGGAAGGTCAGCTCGTTGAATTCGACCTCCCGCGCGGCATCCCCCTTCAGTCCCGTCAGCCGGTTGATGATGACGCGCCGGCCCCAGGCATCGGGCGCGCCGTCGCGCAGGCAGCTGGCCATGATGAGCGGCGCTTGTGGCGCAATGGCGCCGCGCCGTAGCGGCAATTCGGGCAGATAGATCGGCACGGCTTCCCGGCGCTCCAGATAGGACCGGCCGTAGTTGAAGCTATAGGCACCGCCATCTAAGCCGACGCGGCCGGCCACGACGGGCTCGACCGCGCCAGGCAGCCATATCCATACGAAGGCTTCCGTCGGCCGGTCGGAATGATCAGAAGTCATCCTTCACCTCCCGGCGTGGACGTCGGACCGATTGGGGCAGCAGCGCCAGCTTGTCGTCCAGCCGCGCGATCTGGGGCGCGAGCGTCGCTGCCTCGGGCTCGAACAGGCTGACGCCGGTCACAACTGCCGCCTCGAACACCAAACCGATCTCGACCCGGGGATCCCCCTTCTCGATGAGCTGGAGCGTGCTGCGCGCGATGCCAATGCGGTCGGCGAGGTCGGCTTCGGACAGGCCACGCTGCTTCCGCGCCAGACGCACCTGCTTGCCGAGGGCACCCAGCGCTTCCCTGGTCAGGCGCGAATAGGTTCGAATGCGTGATGGCATGACTATCTCCGATGACCGATACAACGATCATAAATAGGCTTTACGACCGCTATATCAGTCATAATATAGGCTGGCAGGACGCGATTCAACAGACTGACCGTTCTATCGGTCGCCGGCCTCCTTCATGACTAATACTGCGTCATTCCGCCGATCCCGCTACCACGCCCGGCGCTGGCCCATCACCTGCATCGGGCCGGCCGGGCGCGGCGCCCGCTCCGCCCGCGGCGAGTGGCTGAACAGCGAGCGGTAGCATTTGGCGAAATGCGAGGCCGAAGCGAAGCCGCAGGCCACCGCCACCTCCAGGATCGGCATCGAGGTCTGCGCCAGCAGGATCTGGGCGTGCTTCAGCCGTGCCTCGAGATAGTACTGGGACGGGGTACAGTTCAGATAGATCCGGAACAGCCGCTCGAGCTGCCGGGTCGACAGCCCGGCGGCCCGGGCCAGCGCCGCCCGCGGTAGCGGCTCGGCCAGATTGGCCTCGATCTCGGCGATCGCGGCCAACAGCTTCGGGTGGCTGACGCCGAGCCGCTCGCGCAGCTCCATCCGCTGCGGCGCATGGCCCTGGCGCGGCCGGGCGTGCAGGAACTGCTCCGCCACCTGGTTGGCGAGGTCTATCCCATGCGCCTGGCCGATCAGGTAATGGGTCATGTCCAGCGACGCCGTGCCGCCGGCCGAGGTGAAGCGGTCGCGGTCGATCTCGAACAGCCGCCCGGTGACGTCGAGCCGCGGGAAGGTCTCGGTGAAGGCGCTGAGATTCTCCCAATGGATGGTGCAGCGATAGCCGTCGAGCAGGCCGGCCCAGGCCAGGTGATAGGTGCCGGTCGAGACCGCGCCAAGCCGCGAGCCGCGCCGCGCCATCCGCCGCAGCCAGGCCAGGATGCGCTCGTCGCGGCCCTCCTGAGGGTCCAGCCCAGCGACGACCACGATCATGGTGAAGGAATCCTCCGGCCCGATCGCGCCCTGCGCCATCAGCACGCCGCTGTTGCTGGCCGTGACCGGCTCGCCGTCGACCGAGAGCAGGCGCCAGTCGTAGAGCGTGCGCCGCGCCACCCAGTTGGCGGCCCGGAACGGCTCCAGCACCGCCGACAGGGCCATCATCGAGAAGTTCGGCACCAGCAGGAACCCCACCCGCTGCGGCGGTTCGGTCATCGGATCGTCGGCCATGCCCTGGTTCTGCTGCCGTCCCGCGGTTTCCGGCATCCGGCCACAGCGCGGCGGTCGGCGCAACCCCGGTCAGCGGCGATCCCGGTCGCGGGACCGTCCCCTCAGGATCAGCGCCACGAAGCCGCCGATCAGCAGCAGCGCCGCCACCGCCGCGCCGGCGGCGATCCGGACGGCTTGGCCGCCATCGCTTCCGGCCACATCGCCGGTGATGGCGAAGCTCCAGGCGCCGATTCCGATCAGGAAGGCGGCGATGGCCGCGATCAGCAGGGCGATGCGCATGGATCCGTGGCTGCGAAGATCTCTATGGACGTCGGCATCCTGCCAGGGCCGGCGGCAGCCGGTCGAGGGTCCGCGGCCCGGATCATCGCTCCGGACCGCGGCTGGCGCTCAGGCGAGGTCGAACAACAGGATCTCGGCCTCGGTCTCGGCGACGATCCGGAGACCCGGCTCGTCCTCGACCGCCGCCCCGTCGCCCTCACGCATCTCATGCCCGTCGAGCGTGACGACTCCCCGGGTCAGCTGGACGAAGGCGGCCCGGCCCGGGGCGATCGCATGCTCGACCGTCTCGCCGGCCGCGAGCCGCGCGATGGAGAGCCGGGCGTCCTGGTGGATCTGCAGGACGCCGTCGCCGGCCTCAGGCGCCGCCACCAGCCGCAGCCCGGCGGTCCCCACCTCGACGCCCAGCTGCTCGTAGCCCGGGGCCAGGCCGCGACGGTCCGGATGGAGCCAGATCTGCAGCAGGTGCAGTGGCTCGGTCGCCGAGGGGTTCATCTCGGCATGGGTGATGCCGGTGCCGGCGGTCATGCGCTGCAGGTCGCCGGCGCGGATCACCGCGGTATTGCCGAGGCTGTCGCGATGCTTGACCGCGCCGGACAGCACATAGGTCAGGATCTCCATCTCGGCATGGGGATGCGCGGGGAAGCCGGCGCCCGGGACGACCCGGTCCTCGTTCAGCACGCGCAGCGACCGGAATCCCATGCGGTCCGGGTCGTGGAACCGGCCGAAGGAGAAGGTGTGGCGGGCCTCGACCAGGCCGGTCTCGGTGCGGCCCCGGGCCATGCGGTCATGCAGCGTGATCATCGCGATCTCCGATCCGGTGGTGATGCCGGGAAGATCGCGACGATCGGCCGAACGCGAAAGCGGCGGATCAGGAAACCCGGCGTTCGGCCGGGGCGAACGACAGCCCTTGCTCCCAAGGCGCGGCCTCGCCGCAGCTCTCGGCCAGGTGGTCGATCAGCGCCCGCACCCGGCGCGACAGGTGCCGGGTCTGCGGATACAGCGCGTGGATCACATCCGCCACCGGCTCGGCGTCGAGCGCCACCGGCAGCAGCCGGCCCTCGCGCAGCGCATCGGCGACGATGAAGGTCGGCAGCACGGTGAGACCCAGCCCGGCAATGGCCGCATCCCGCGCGGCCTCGCCGTTGTTGACGGTGATCCGGCTGCGCATCGCCACGCTGCGCGGCGGCCCGCCGGCGGCGAAGGGCTCGAACTGCCACAGCCAGGTGGAGGGCGCCTCGGCGGAACCGATCGCCTCGTGCCGGGGCAGCTCGGCCAGGCTCCGCGGCAGCCCGGTCGCGGCGGCGTAGCCGGGGCTGGCGCAGACCACGCGCCGGCTGGCGGCGAGGCGCCGGGCGATCAGCGCCGAATCGCGCGGCCGGGTGATGCGGATGGCGAGGTCGTAGCCCTGCGCCGCCAGGTCGACCATGCGGTCGTCGAGGTCGAGGGTCAGGGCCAGACGCGGGTGCCGGCGGGCGAAGTCGAACAGCACCGGGCCGAGATACAGCGTGCCGAAGCTCATCGGCGCGGCGACGCGCAGGGCCCCGCGCAGGTCGCCGTCGCCCTCCGCCACCTCCTCCGCCGCCTCGTCGAGCTGGCGCAGGATGCTGCGGCCGCGCTCGTAGAAGGCGAGGCCCCGGTCGGTCGGCAGCACCCGGCGGGTCGAACGCTGCAGCAGCGCCCCGCCCAGCGCCGCCTCGAGGTCGCTGACCCGCTTGCTGACCACGGATTTCGACAGGTTCAGCCGTCGCGCCGCCGCGCTGATGCTGCCGCTGTCCACCACCTGCAGGAAGGTGGCGATGTCGTCGAGCCGATACCGCATCGTTCGATCAAATCGAACAGCGGTTTCGGGGAAAGCCGCATTCTCCGCGCCGGCCATCGGCCCGATCTTGGGGACAGAGCGAAACCGCGCCGGCGACCCCGGCGCCGAGATGGAGATGATGATGGCGACCACCGAGACCACCGGCCTGGCCCGCCCGCGCGGCGTGACCCGCACCCTGCGCGGTCGCCCGGCCAGCGAGGGCGCCGGGGTGAAGCTGACCAGGGTGATCGGCCAGCCCGGCCTGCCCGACCTCGACCCCTTCCTGATGCTGGACGAGTTCCGCTCCGACGACGCGGCCGACTACCTGGCCGGCTTCCCGGACCATCCGCATCGCGGCTTCGAGACCGTGACCTACATGCTGGCCGGCCGGATGCGGCACGGCGACAACAAGGGCAATGTCGGCCTGCTCGGCCCCGGCAGCGTGCAGTGGATGACCGCCGGAAGCGGCATCGTCCATTCCGAGATGCCGGAGCAGGAGAACGGCCTGATGTGGGGCTTCCAGCTCTGGGTCAACCTGCCGGCGGCGGAGAAGATGACGGCGCCGCGCTACCAGGACATCCCGGCCGATTCGGTGCCGGAGATGGCGGCGGGACCGGGCGCCAAGGTCCGCGTCATCGCCGGCCGGTTCGGCGGCACGGCGGGTGCGGTCGAAGGCGGCACCACCGAGCCGGTCTATCTCGACGTCCACCTCGAGGCCGGCGCCGCGGTCGACCTGCCGCTGCCGGAGGGCCATGCCGGCTTCGCCTATGTCTATCAGGGCGCGGCCGAGATCGGCGGCGAGGGGCTGGAGCGCGGCACCCTGGGCGTGCTCGGCGCCGGAGACGGCGTGCGCGTCGCGGCCAAGGCCGGCCCGGCGCGGCTCCTGATCATCGCCGGCAAGCCGCTGCGCGAGCCGGTGGTGAAGTACGGCCCCTTCGTGATGACCACCGAGGCGCAGATCGTCGAGGCGATCGATGATTTCCGCGCCGGCCGGTTCTGAAACGCAAAAAAGGGGCGGAGGCCTTTCGGCCTCCGCCCCTTTTTCAACGCCAGCCGCAGTGCCGCTGGCCGTAGTCCACGATCGGCACCAGCCAATCCACCCAGGCCTGGTCGGCGCTGTCGACCCAGCCCGTTGTCACGGGCGGTTCGGCCACCACCAGGCAGAGGCTATCGGCGCTCCCGGCCTTCGGCGTAGCGGCGCAGCCACTCGCGGCGAGCAGCAGGGCTGAGAGAACGCAGCGCCTGGTCGCGCCGGACGATGTCCAGAACATGGGTCAGGGTCTCCTGGGTTTGCTGCGCGGCGACGCCGGCCCGGCCGGCCGCGAAGACGCGCCAGAGGATCAGCGCGACGGTGGCGGCGCCGAGCAGCGCCAGCGCCGCCCAGCGGCCGAGGCGGGAGCCGAGCAGGCCGGCGACGATGCCGATCATCGCCGCCTCAGCACCAGCCAGGCGATCAGCCCGACTGCTGCAACGCCGCCGGCCACCACCAGGGCGATGGGCGGCAGGGTGGCGATCTGCTGCACCATCGGCAGCGCCGGGGCCAGCTGCTGCAGCCCGTCCAGCGCGGCGCCGAGCACGGCGGTGCCGCCGGCCGCCACCGCCACCGTGGTCTTGGCCCGGTCGGCGGCGCGGCTGACCACCGCCCGGCCCGGCGGCTGCACGCCCGCCCGCAGCAGGCCGTCGTCGATCACCGCGTCCGGATAGCTGTTCCGGCCGTTCTCATGGCTGATCACGGCCTTCACCAGCGGCGCCAGATGGGCGTAGCCGTGCAGGTCCAGCACGGCATCCGGCCCGAATCCGGTCAGCGTCGCCACATGGGCGACATAGGCGCCGGTGTTGTTCTCATGGCCCGGCGCCCAGCGCGTGACGATGCCGCGGATGGTGCGCAGCCCATGCCGGTCCTGATAGGCGATCAGCAGCGCGGCCAGGGCGCGGATGCCCCAGACCGGCGCGGCAAACACCTCGAACCGGCCGCCATTCTGGCGGGCCTCGACGGTCCGGCGGTATTCGGCCTCCGGCAGGCGCCCTTGCCATGGGTTGGCGGCGGTCCGCTCGATGTTGCCGGGGTTGTTGTTCCGCTCCCCGCGGGTCTGTGCAGCCATGCGGTGCTCCTGAGGCAAGAAGGCTCCGATCCGAAATCCGCTGCCGCCGTGCTGCGGCAGACGCTAGGATCGGCGCGAGTGTCGAGGGGGAATGGGCATGAACGCGTTGTTGAGGATCGGGGCCGCCGTGCTGTTGACCGCGCTGTCAGCGTGCTCCGGGGAATGGGGCCCTGCTCCGCCGCCGAAGCCCAAGCAGCCCAGCGTGCTCGACCGTGCCGTCGAGCCGGTGGTGAAGGATCTTGGCGGGCGGGTCGGCCCGCAGGGCGGGATCGTGTTCCCGAGCCAGCCGCAACCGTAAGGGGTCAGGCCGGCGAAGACGCTGGCGTTCGCCGGGCGGAGCGGCGAAGATTGCCTGGATTCATAAGGGCGTATTGCACATGACCCGGCTTGCCGAGCACAGCCTGATCAACCCGCGCGCATTGACGCCTGCCAGCGTTCTGCTGTGGATGTGCTTGGCTTGGCTGGCCATCTTCTGGCTTGCACCTATCGAGATGTACGTCCCGGCGACGAGCGCCCCCTACCTGTTGCTCGGATCCTGTCTGGCGGCTCTGTTCGGAGGCCTCGTGCTGTTCGAGCCCAGGTCGCTGCCGACGCCGATGGTCGATCGTGACGACGAACATCAACGCCTTCGGACGCTCTACCGGGTGGCTTTCGTCCTCGGGATCCTGGGCATCGTCCTTCGCGTGGCCGACTGGGTCTTCCTGCGCGGCCTCACGATCGACACCGGATTCATGGAAAACCGGGAGAAGATCGAGACCGCCGGCTCCAATGCGTTCTCGATGGCGTCGACCTTGCTGGTCCCCTTCACCGTCGTCCCGTACATGCTCTATGCGGTCGCTCGGCGAAACGGAATGCGGGTCGGCCGGACGTGGCTGAGCATTGGGCTCGCGCTGCTGTGGCCCCTCCTCACCATCGTCATCGGCTCCCGCTCGAGCATGTTCATGAGCATCGGCATGCTCGCCATCGCACGCCTGAGCATCTTTCCCCGGACATCCAGGCTGGCCGTCGCCGCGATCGTCCTCGGCTTCTTGGCGCTGATCTATCTCGGCGGCCTGCTGTTCATCGCCCGCCTCACCGAGATTGGCCTGAAGGTCGAGAACGTCATCCGGTTTTCCGCCTTCACGCATCTGGTGCCGGTCACCACCGAATACTATAGCTCCATGTCGGCCCTGCCCAATTGGCAGAAGGACAGCTCATTTATCGCAACCACATTTGGACAGTACGTACTGCATGGAGTTCCGGAATTCACTTACCTGGTGGAGTATTACACGAAGAGCGAACAGTGGGGCCTTTATGGATTTACATTCTTCCCAAGATTATTGGCATCGCTATGGGGTGTCAGCTACGACGCCAATGCCTTAGCGCTTTCCACCCCACGCGTCGGAATATACACCACGATGTTTGGTCCGTTTTACGTCGATTTCGGGCCTTTGGCTCCGATCTTTTGCTTTGTGCTGGGCGGCTTCATTTCATTCACCCGCAGGCGCGTCCTGCAAGGCGACGTCGCCGCCCTGCCACTCTATATCACCTTCGTCATGCAGATAGCCGCGGCAATTGTCGTGAATGCGTTTCTTGCGGCTTACGGCATTTTCTTCGATCTCGCCTTCATATTCTTCTGGATCGGGGTGACGATGCTGCGGCCCAGATCCGGCAGGAGAGCTGCCTGGAGCGCGCAGGAGGCGAAGCCATGACGGCCGGGCCGAAGCCGGACCGCCTCGTCTATATCGACTCCCTCCGAGGCGTCGCGGCCCTGCTGGTGGTGCTGATGCACAACATCCAGCCGATCGCGACAGGCCCGGTCAGAACCTTGCTCTACGACATCATCGACCCCGGCAAGGTCGGGGTCGTGATGTTCTTCGCCATCAGCGGATTCGTGATCCCGTTCAGCTTTCCGAAGGGGCCGGCGCCGCTCGCCCGGTTCGTGGTGTCGCGGCTGTTCCGGCTCTACCCGGCCTACTGGCTGTCCATGGTCGCCTGGATCGCGGTTGCCGCCATCATCGGCGGGGCGATGCCCTCGGTGATTAACGTGCTGGCAAACGCGACCATGGCCCAGACCCTGTTCGGCCAGGCCAACCTTGTCGGCGTTTACTGGACCCTGTTCATCGAGCTCGTCTTCTACACCCTGTGCGCGGTGGCTTTCGCACTGGGATTGCTGCATATCGGCCGCTTCACCTTCGGCGCCTGCCTGTTCTGGCTGCTGGTCGCGGTGCTGTTCGCCGTTGCCCGCTTCGCGCTGGAGAGAAAGGTGCCGGTGGCCGTGCCGCTCTGCCTTTCGATCATGTTCTGGGGCACGCTCTGGCGCGAGGCGACGATCAACCGATCCGCGCTCCACCGACGCTATGCCCTCCGGGTCCTGGCGCTGTTCGCGGTGGCGATCCCGCCGATCAGCCTGCTTGCCTACGACTTCGACACGGGCCTCGAAGAGGACTGGGTGCGCTACATGGTGTCGTACTACGTCGCCATCGGCGTGTTCATGCTGCTGTCCACCCGGGTCCGGCTGACCGGCCGGGTGGCGGTCTGGTTCGGCCAGATCAGCTATTCGCTGTACCTCTTCCACGTGCACACCAAGCTGCTGGTGGACGAGGCCGTGGCCCGAGCCGGACTGGTGCTTCCGGCCGCGCTGCAGGTCGCCCTGTCCATCGCCGCCGCGGTCTGCGTCTCCTACATCGTCTTCACGCTGGTCGAGCGCCCCGCCATCCGGATGGGGAAAGCCGTCGGCGGAATGATCGCGGCCCGCCGGTCGGAAGAAGCCGGCGCGACAGGGTACCCGCCGATTTTCAAAGGACCTTTGTCATGAGTACCGATATGACCGCGGCTGACGGCTCAACGACCAAGCACCGCCGCTCCTTTCGGCGCGCGTTCCAGAATTGGATCTGGCCGATCTACGGCGACTTTCCTCGCGAACTTCTAAAGACGAAGCTGGGTCGCTTCACCATCGCATCGTGGCGCTATGCCTGGTACTCCCTGATCCTCCGACGGTTGCGGACCACAAGCGGCGCTGGCGTGGCCGCGAGCACCATCCGCCACAACGTTCGAGGGATGCTCGACCTGCACGTCGAGCGGTCGAGCCGCCTGATTGATCCGGTGGTGGCATGGGCCTTGGCCCGCCGCATCAACGTTGCCGACCTCAAGATCCTGACCATCGGGCCTAGGACCGAAGGCGAGATCTGGAACCTAATCTCTCGCGGCTTTCGCCGCCGGAACATCAAGGCTCTCGACCTCATCTCCTATTCGCCGATGGTCGATCTCGGCGACATGCACTCGATGGCATATCCCCATGCCAGTTTCGATGTCGTGCTGGCCGGTTGGGTGATTAGCTACAGCGACGACAAGCAACGCGCTGCCGATGAGATCGCCCGTGTTGCCAAGCCCGGAGCCATCGTGGCCATCGGCATCGAGTGGGGCCGCAAAACGCCGGAACAGGTCGCGGCCGAAAAGACTGGATACATCGTCGGCAGCGCGCAGCGCCTCCCTTCGGTACGCGCCATCCTCGACCTGTTCGGCGATCGGATGGACCGGGTCTACTTCCAGGTCGACGATCAGGACATCGCGCCCGAGGAGAGCGGAGACCTCCTAGTCGTGTTCCGATTGAGGTAGCGCCATTACAGATCAAACGCCTGCTTCTTCATGAAAGTGACTACGCCATTGGCGTTGATCACCCGGCTGCCGTTCGGGCGTTCCGTGGTGACATTCAGGTAGGTGGTACTGAAGTCCGCGGGCATCGATGTGCGATCGGAGACCGCGTTCACATTGCCCCACAGCTCACCGTTGACAGGCGTGCCGATATGGACACCCGCTAACTCCGTACTCGCCTTCCCTCCTGCATAATTGCTCGACAGGAAGCCGTAGAGGCCGACGCCGGCTGGATCGAGTTCGATGTCTTGAACCCGTCCCGCGGCGAACATGCCGGACTCACCGGGCAGTCCAGCGCCGCCGATGACCTCGATCTGCGCATTGGCACAGCGAGAGACCTTGCCTCCGGAAATATGGAAATCGCAATTCGCGGGTACGATTCCATCCTTGCCGATGTCGCTGATATCTGGATTGATGACTATCATCTTGGCTCGCACGGCTATGCTGGCGCCGTGATTGGAGATGCCGTCACCGACTACTGTCCCGCGGATCTTCGGGTTGATATAGATCGAAACAGGCGGTGCTGTCAGCACATCATCATAGCTCGCAGGGAAGGTCCGTCCGCCGCCATCATTGCCCACGGCGTACCACCAGCAGTCCTCATAATAAGCATTGCCGGCCGCATCCTCGGTCCCGTTGATCTCCGCCCATTCAAAACCGCAGTGCCGAAACAACGCGAACCCCCGGTCGAGGTACATGTTATGGATGCCACCGCGCGAGAACACGACATTTTCGCACTCGATCTGCGGTGCCCCGACGCAGTAGAGCGATGCCTCACTGATGTTAACTTCCATCGGCGTCGCCACGGGTATTGCGCCAATGCTATCCGGGATGCGAACATACAGGTTGCCACCAGAAACCCGTCGACCGCCTCCCGTTTCGGTCTCAAGTTCTGCAGGAGAGACGCCCCTGTACGGCAAGATGGTGTCCGGCAGGCTGTACCAGGGGTGCGGATTCATCTGCACGCCAGTCAGATAGATCGCTCCAGAATTGGCGGTGTTGGCTTGGCCGGCAGCGTTCTTGTTTGGCCGGTAATAGACCTTCGTAGTGCCGGCCAAGAGTTGCCAGTCGTTCGGGTTCTTGTCCGCGGAGATAACCTTAGTCTGACTGCCGCCACGGCCGCGGATACGATATCGCGAGAAGGTCTTGTCGTTGGCTACGATTGCGGAGCGTAGCTCCGGCGACAGGATCTTGACGTCGAGCGTCGACAGCTGGTTTTCCAGCGCAACCGCCACTGCCTCGTCCCACGACTTGACCGGAGTGAGGAACATGCCGTTGCCGCTGACGGAGGCGTCAGCATCGATGTGAACGACGGACCCGATGAAACCGATCCGCTTCACGCTCATGACTATGGCGGAGGCGCTGGGCGGCGTAACGATGCCGACCACAACCCGGCCGACAGGCAGGACGCCGGGCGCCAACACCTTCAGCTTGGAGACGCCGTTGACGAAGAGCTCGAGGTTCAGGCTGCGGTCGGCCAATACCTGCGCCTTCATCCGAAGCACGTCATCGGTGACGAGCGGAACGGGTTGAGCATCGGTCCCCGCCTGCGGCATGGTCGAATAGCCGGAAACGATGCCGCCGGTGCCGGTGTAGTTCTGACCGTAGATGCCGGCACCGGCGGCAGCATTGCGCCAGTGATAGAGGATGGCGCTGGTCGAGATGTCGCCGCTGGACGCCGTGTCGGTGCCGAAGAAGGGTCCGCCCTCCTGGCCGATTGTGCCAGCCGTCATCTTGAACTCGGCCTCGATCGTATCGCCGGGGACTAGGTCGTACGGCATCTTCACGCCGACCGGCCACACCTGTGGTAGCGCTCCGGTCGTGTCGATCTTGTAAGAGCCGTCTGTCTCCGTGATCGTCCAGCGCGTCGCCGGGTTCGAGATCGTCCGCCAGGTCTGCGCGTATCCCATCCGCGCCTTGAAGTTGGCGCGGATGGGCTGCTGTAGGAGGCCGGCCTTGATGTCGTCGATGCTACCGTTGGTGACATCAATCTGGTCTTGGAGCAGATCGATTTGTGTGTGAACGGCGGAGATGCGGTCGACGCCGTCGATCCACTCATTCTCGGTGTCGTCCCAAACCCACACGGTCGGGTAGTTGTTGGTCTCGACCGGGTCGGCATAGAGCAACGCTGGCTGCCCATCGTCCTGGATCGTGTCGGCGTCCATCGCCGTCTTGTTGGGATAGGTCTTCATCCCGGCGGCTTCGGCGAGGGCCTGGACGAAACGAGACCAGCGGCGAATGTCCTGCTTGGCAGGCTCCTTGACCGAGCCGTCGGCGTTGAAGTCAGCCCAGATCTGGTCAGGGGTCGGAATAGCCATGACCGCAATACTCCGTCAGATGGTCATTGGAGCCGCCGCAGCGGCGGCTAAAGGACCGCGCCCACGCTCTGCAAGTAGTTGTGGAGCGCGTTGTAAAGGTTGCTCCCTTCAGACGCCGACAGACCGGCGCCCCAGGAGGCGGCGCAGATCTCGGCGTCCGAGTAGAAGCCGCTGCCCTGCAGCAGGTTGAAGACAGCGTTGATCGGCGCCGCCGACGTGTTGACGTGGTTGCCAAGATCGGTCGCGTTGAAGAAGTCGTGATATCCGGCCGACGACTGGCGCGACCAGGCATAGAAGCCCGTGCCGCTGCCGCCGGTGCCCGTCACGACCGGCGTCGCCGAGTTGCCCGCCGTCCGCATGTTGGCGGCCACGAGGTTCTTGCTCGCAATGTAGGCGTTGGCGTTGCCGATCTCGCGATGGGTCCCGTTGGTGGTAGCGCTCGACGCTGTCCGCACCCAGACGGCCTGGTACGCGCTATCCTGCGCAAACTGCGGCGACGGTACCGTGGTCGGGTTGAAGGTGGTGGCCAGATAGCCCCCAGCAGTGCCGGCGGCCCCAGTGCCCCTGTAGCCCTGATCCGCCGCGAAAACGGGCGACGACACCGCCGTCAGCGCGAAGCTCCCCGGCGCCTTGGCGTTCAGCCTCGCCGCCTGCGCGTCATGCGCAGCCAGCAGATAGAGCGCATCGAGCTTCGCCCACACCCCGGCGGACTTCAGGCTGCCGACCAGGGTCTTGATCAGCGTCTGCCGCGCGAAGGACGGCCGCACCGTCATCGCGATGATATAGCTCCAGGCGTCGGCGTCGATCGCCACGACCGTGATGGTCACCGCACCCGATGCAACGCTCTCGTTGCCGCCGACGGTCTGCTTCGCCGTCATGCCGTTGGCGCCGATACCGAGATCGGTCGAGGGCGTGACCGCCCATGTGCCGTCGCCCACGGCCGTTCCGGTGCCGACCTGCACCGCATTGGCATAGAGCTTGATCGAGGCGCCGGGCACGGCGCCGTTGCCCGACACCGCCGGGCGCCGGTCGTGGCTGCTGATCGGGCCGGGCGGGCTGGTGATCACCGGCGCCGCCGGCGACACCTCCGCCAGCACTCCGCCCGCCGGCGCGCTCGCCACGTTCGACCAGTTGCTCGACGTCGCGAAATACCACCAGTCGCCGGCGGCAGGCGTGTCGACATAGGTCTGCGCAGACAGGGGCGCGCAGTAGAGCGGCCCGTCGATCAGCGTCGCCCCGGCGAAGCTGCCGCTGCTGTGCCGGTAGAAGCGGAGCGACAGGTGCCGCGGGTCGTTCGGCGCCTTGGCGGAGACCGTCACCTGCCCGGTGGCCGGCACATTCGCCTGGGCCGTCAGGTTGGTCGGCGATGCCGGTGCCACCGGGTCCGCCACCGCGGTGAAGGTCGCCGGCGGCGTCGACCAGTCGCTGCCGGCGCCACGCGGCCCGATGAAGCGCACCTGCGCTTCGTAGGCCGTGCCGTCCTGCAGCGGGAAGGTCTCGACCTGGTCGTCGTCCTGCGCCACCGGCAGCGGCTGCCAGGGGAACGGGTTCTCCGGATCCGCGGAGACCTTCCGGTACCGCGCCTTCGCGACATAGACCGACCGTGGCGGCGGCCCCCAGGTGATGACGCCCACCGCAACCGGCGTCTGCGCGTTGTAGAACCGATGCGCGATGGTGACCGAGACGGTCTCCGGCACCGGCACCCCGGCATCGTCATCGCCGTCCGGCGGCGGCACGGCCGGGTCCTGCTCGTCGCTCGCGGCGCTCCATTCCCACCAGCCGTCGTAGCTGGTCACCTCCAGCTCGACCGTCATGTCGGCCTGGTTGAGCCGCATCGACGTGATCTCGAACACCGCATCGATGCCGAGCTCGGCGATCTGCAGCCGGATCCACCGCTCGCCCCAGGCATCGAGCCCGGCCAGCGTCGTCCGGATGCGGCCCGCATGGCTGGGATTGCCGCGCCTCAAGACCTCCCTGGCGACGCGCTGGGCCTGGCTCTCGGACGGGACGAAGCGGAGCTTGATCTGGCTGCTCTCGACGCCGTTGCGGTCGATCGCCGCCTGGTCGAGCTGGATGCCGGCCTCTGTCTCCGCCCATTCCCACGCCTGGCTGACATAGGTCGCCCGCACCTCGTTGACGCGCTCGATCGCCGGCTTGCCCTGGTTCAGGTCCCATTCGAGGATGTGCTCCTCGGTCAGGGTGACCGCCGCCGCCGGCCCCGGCGCGCCGACCGTCAGGCCGAGCTTGCCGTCCGGTCCCTGGATCAGCCGGCCGCCGCACGCATCCAGCAGGTCCTGCAGCACCGCCTTGCGGTCCTCGGTCAGCTCATAGGCGCCCCAGGATCGCCAGCGCTTCTCGGTGTCGCCGGCCTTCAGCGCGACGAGCTGATCGCAGACATCGGCCGCGGCCCTGAAACTGGCGAGATTGATGCGGCCGGCCGGCCCGGCCAGCGGGATGCCGAAGCCGACCGGCACGCCCCGCTCCAGGCGAGTCAGGTAGTCCAGGATCACCAGCGCCGCGTTGTCCGACCAGGTCCAGGTCGCCTCGTCATCGATCTTCTGGTCGTCGGCATCAGGCCCCTCCTCGCGCGGGTCGAAGACCTTGGCGCCACGCAGCACCACCCGGTAGGGGGGCGGCCCGGACGGGAAGACCTTGATCTGATCCTCGTCCTTGAGGTCGGAATACTTCACATAGGCGCAGCACAGGCCGTGCGCCTTGTGCTGCGCGGTCCATTTTTCGTCGAAGGACGGGATGTCCTGGGTCGGCGCGCCCAGATAGTGCCGGATGACGACGGCGCTGTGGCCTTCATCGCCGCCCAGCCCGCTCCCGTCCTGCCACCACGGATCGTCCGTGACATTGCCCTCCCCGTCGAGCTGCACCCGCTCGTCGTTCAGCCAGTCCTCCTCGGGATTCGGCCGTTCCGCGGTGCTGTCGTCGACCTCGTGCGCGCAATGGCAGACCAGGGTCTTGAGGTCACCCTCGCTGGTGCTGTCATAGTACAGATACACGCCGCCCATCCGCTGCCGGCCGTACATGCGCGTCCGCGGCGGGATCGCCTGTTTGATGCTGACGTCGCCGTCCTGCATCTTGGGCTTGTCCGGCGTCTCGGCCAGCAGGGTCTGCGCCAGCGTCCCGGCGATCGACAGGCCGACGCTGATGGCCGACCAGGCGACCGCATTGAGGCCGATGAACGTCGCCGTCCCGGCCGCAACAGCCGCTCCGGCCGCTGCCGAAGCCCCAAGGCCGACCGCAAGGGGGACCGCTTGTGGCATTCAGATCCTCCAGACGAACGAGGCGTCGGGCGTGGTGGAAAGCTGGTCGCCGGTCTTCGCCATCCAGGCGAGCTGCCCGCGGATCGCAAGCGCCGGGCCCCTCTCGGTGACGATGATCCCGACATCGCCGGGCTGGGCGTCCGCCGAGGCAACCTGCCGTGCGCCGAGGCGCGTCATGGCCTTCGCGGCGACACGGACCAGGCCGCCTTCGGCCAGCAGCAGCCGCATGTATTCGCGCTCGGTGCCGTAGGCGCCGCGCCAGGAGGCTGCCAGGTCGATTCCGGTCTGCCGCAGCACCCAGTCCGCGGCCCAGAGGCTGCAGTCCATCCTGCCGAGCACGAACGGCGTCGTGTTGCCGACACGCTGGTGGGTGGCGAGATCGGTGAGAAGCGAGGACATCAGGAGAGCCGGTTGCGATCCGCCACACTGATCGGCCTGCCGCTGCCACCGGCCACGACGGTCCTCGCCTCGCGCTCGGCCCGAGCTTCCTCCTTGGCCTCCAGCTCGGCAACACGGTCCCGCAGCGCGCCGACGAGGGCGCACAGTTCATCGAACTGCATGGGTGTCTCCTGGGTCAGTGACGCGGCCACGCCACGTCGCGATCGACGAGCTTCGGCGGGAACTGGCAGCCGAGGTCGCCCGGGAATCGGCGCTGCTGGTCCCGATCGGTCAGCATCCCGAAGGGCGCCCTGCTGCGCTGCGCGAACAACGTCTCGCAGGGCAGCGTGATGCTCCGCAGCGTCGGGCCGGTCGCGGTGAAGCTGGGCTTCTGCATGGTCCAGGCGCCGAGCGTCAGAAGGTCGTCAAGCGGCACCAGGGCGCCGGGGATGGTGGCGTCGTAGAACCCGATCTGCACCGTCAGATCACGGCCTTCGATCTCCTCCGGATCGGTGCTCTTGGCCGCCGTCACGACGGTGGAATCGACGCCGTTCAGCGTCAGGCTCAGCTGCGGTGCGGTGCCGTTCGCCGCCTGCTCCAGCCCGTCGATCGACTGCAGCGGATTGCCGCTCCCGTCGACCCGCTGCCCCAGGCCGATCCAGTCGAAGCCGCCGCGGCTGATCGGCCCGTCGCCCTCCCACACCCGCAAGGCGCCCGTCTTGAAGGCGAAGGTCACGAACAGGGCTGCAAAGACGTGCTGCCCGGCGGCCTGGGCGCGGATGACGGCTTCAAGCGGCGGCGGCGGGGTCGGGAAGAAGGCCATCTCACCACACCTCCACGAGATCGAGCGACGCCGTGCCGGTGCGGGCGAGCTGCAGCTCGAAAGCACCGCTGTCGTCGGCCGACAGGCGCATCGGCGCCCGGGCGCGACACCATTCGATCGGGGCGCCCAAGGCGGCGCCGGCGCGCAGCTTCGGCCGGATGTCGAGCACCGTCTCCTCGCCCGGTTCCGGATCGACGCCGACGACGACGTACAGATAGCCGCCGAGGCCGAGGAAGCTGCCTTCCAGCACCGGCAGCACGGTCGATCCGTTGAGGATCCGGATCGTCGTCGTGCCGGCCGCCGCCGGCGCCGCGATGGTCGGCGCGATGCCGCCCTGCATGAAGCCGGCGCCGTCGGTGTGGAACGCCTGGTCGCGGTAGGGGATATCGCCGACCACCGGCATCAGCCGGTTGCCGTTGCGGCAGTCGCAGGGCCCGACGCGGACGGCGTTGGTCCGGCCATCGAGGCGGGCCAGCAGCGAGCGCATGGCCCGGATCTTGGCGGGCGTGTGCAGCGGCACGCTGAGCTGCGCCACCCAGCGGCCGAGATTCGACGTCACGACCTGGTCGCGGCCGGAGATCGTCTCGCCGCCGGAGCGGGTGCGCGCGTCGATCCGGAAGGTCTCGGCAGTGGCGATCAGGATCGCCGGCCAGTCATAGATGATCATGCGAAGCGGATCCGGTGCTGGCGGTTGATCTCGGGCACGCTGGTCAGGCCCTTCTTCACCGCCGCGGCGGCGATCTCGGCGATGGTGCGGTCGCCATTGGCGCCGGCCATGGAGATGTTGAAGGTGATCGGCTGGCTCGACCCGCCGCCGCCCCCGGCGGCCGCCTTGATGACGTGGTTCGGGATCACCTGTCCCGGCACCGACGGCGCAAACCACTCCCGGCCGGTCTCACCGACCTCGTAGATGTTGCCGGGCAGCGCCTGGCCGCCCGAGGCCCTTCCCGGCGGCAATCCGGGGATCGGCACGGCGATCGGCGACCCGGGCGGCTGCACGAGGCCGCCACCGCCGCCGCCGAAGGCGAGGCCGAGCAGGCCGCCGGGCAGCCCGGTCAGGCTGCCGAACAGCTTGCCCAGCGGGCCGTTGCCGAACAGCGCCGCCTGCAGCAGCAGCTGGGCCAGCGAATTGCCGATCTTCAGCAGGGCGTCGGAGAAGCTGGTCGCGCCCTGGATCCCGCCCTGGATGGCCTCGCCGATCGCCTTGATGCCCTCGGAATAGCCATAGGCCTGGTCTTCCGCCGTGGCCACCAGCCGGTCATGCGCGACCTGCGTGATGGCGCCTTCCTGCAGCAGCGTGTTGTAGTCCGCCTTCAGGAGATTCAGCTTCTCCTGCTCCGACATCAGGGACTTGTTCAGCTCGCTGCCGCGTTCGAGGTTGGCCAGCCGGGTCTTCGACTGTTCGGCATCCAGCGCCTTCAGCCGATAGTCCTCGAAATAGGCCTCGTATTCCTTGGAGCCGGCGGCAAGTCCGGCCTGCCGCGCGGCGTTGATCGCCTCCTGCTCGGCCCTCTTCTTGGCGAGGGCCTCCTTTCCCAGGTGGTAGACCGCGGCCAGCGCCCGGTTCAGGTCGATCTCGCGCTGCAGCGACGCCAGGGCCTCCTCGCCGGGCGCCGAAGCGGGCGCGGCCGGCGCCGCGGATCGGGCGCCGCCGCCCCCGGAAGCGGGGCTTCGCTTTACGTCCCGCTCCGCGAGCACCTGCCGGAACAGCGTCTCGGCCGCGTTCCCCTGCTCCCGCGCTTCGGCCTCCGAATACCCTTCCGTCTGCCGCTTGGCGACGAACGTGCTGACCAGCGCCTGCACCTGCTCGTCCCGACTGAGCCGGTCGGTATTGCCGTATGTCCGAAGCTCATCGAGCTCTCGCCGGGCGCGCTCCAGCATGCGGTCCGCGTCGAGCCCGGCCATGACCGCCGCCCCGTTGGCGCGGCCGAGCTCCTGGTAATACCGGCGCACCTCGTCGGTCAGGCCCGCCACCTTGGACTGGGCTCCGGCCGCGCTGTTGCCGAGTTGATCGGTCGCGGCCGCCGCGTTGATCAGGGCCCGGTCCGCGTCGGTGGCGGTGCCGAACAGCAGCCGCAGCCGGGCCATGAAGAGATCGATCTGGCTGATGCTCGCCTGGGTGCCGGCGGACAGGCCGGCGACCTGATTCACCAGGTTCAGGATCGCGGTCTTGGCCGGGCCGTCCGCCTGGTTGCCCAGGGTCTGGAGCTGATCGTACAGGGTCTTCAGATAGGTCGTGTCCCGGCTGCCCTGCATCAGCGGCTTGAGAGCCGCTTCGAGCCTGGCCTGGAGATCGGTTGGGATCTCGACGCCCAGCTTGATCGAAAAGGACTCGGGGATCGTTTGAGGAAACTCGCCATAGGGAATATTGATTTCTTCCTGATATCTCACCCCTGCCGCCCGAAGCTTCTCGACTGCCTCCTTGGCGGCGGCGTCGATGCCCTTGCTCTGGGCCTCGATCTGGGCCTTGAGCTCATTGGCCGCCACGGCCTGGGCAGCCTCGGACATCTTGCCGAAGCTCGCGGCCAGGTCCTGGGACCCCAGAGTCGCCTGCCGCGCGGTGCCGAGATAGTCCTCGAGGGTCTGCCGGTAGAGCTCCAGCGCCTGGTTCGCCTCCTCCGTACTGCCGATGAAACGGCTCATCACGAAATCGGCGATCTGGACGCTATCGGCGACAAACTCGACGACCTTGCCGATCGGGCCGAAGACACTGAGGAGAGACTTGAAGGCCCCGCCGATGCCGCCGGCCATCTCCCGCCCGCTCGCGGCCGCCTCCCGCGCGAGCATGGCTCGCTGGCGGGTGGCGCTTTGCACCCGGACCGTGAGCCGCTCCGTGTCCCGCCCGATCCGCTCCGTCGCCATCGCCGATTGCGCGGCCGCGGTCTGCTCCGCCGCCGCCCCATCCTGCGCGGCCTTTGCCCTGCGGCGCGAGCCCTGCTCGGATGCCGCCGCCTGGTGATCCCAGCTCCGGGTGACGGTGACCTCGGTATCGGTCACGACCTGCTGTACCATCGCCAGATAGCGCGTGGTGTCGCCGGCGACCTTGGCCATGGACTTGCTATACTGGTCGACGTTCACCAGGATCTGGACTTTGATCTGATCCGCGGTCGGCATGGGGGCACCTCGTCGGAAGCGAACGGAACCAGGCCGTAGGAACGGCGTCGGATTATATTTTCAGGATACGTAGACGACAGATTGACAACCAATATTAGAATTGGACACCATATCGTCCGCCGATGATTGCCGGCAGCCGAAGCAGCCGCCGGAGCGGCTTGGGTCCGGTTTTTTCGGAAGAAGCGCCTGTTGGAAGGGGAGATATTCGATGCGCTTTCGAGTCACGCATGGTTCGGCAATGGCCGTCCTCGCCGCGCTTGCCCTGTGCCCGCCCGCCTCGGCTGTCGAGGTGAGTGGTGAGCAATGCACGGTCCTGAGAAACGGCGCCGCCGCGATCCTCCAGCTCAACATCGTCCTGGCGAAGCAGACCCAGGAGGTCGTGTTCCAGAACACGCGCGTCTCGGCCGCCGCCCTGCTCCTCGGCTTCTCGGGCGGGCCGAACAAGGACAAGGTCGTCGCCCTGAACGAAGCTTCCAGCGGGATATCCGGCGCCACCACGGCCATCGCCAATGCGACCCAGTCGGCGATGGGGCCGACAATGGCCATGGTCGATCTGGTGTCCGCGATGTGCCCGCCGAAGCCGTAGCGGCCGGTTCCTCCGGCCGGCCCGGCCGCGGTCACCCCGCCAGGAAGCCGCTCTCCCTCGCCCTGGCCAGCATCTCGTCGAACGCATCGTCGGTGGGCGGCGCCACGGCGGGGGCGCCCCCCGGATCCATGATCCGGGCGTATTCCCGGCCGGCGGCCAGGAACTCGGCCAGGCTCATGCGGCCGATTTCGAGCGGCGAGAGGCCGATCGCGAGCGCTTGTCCGGCGAAGGCCGCGACGTCGATCCATCCGTCCCGTCGCCCGCCGCGGCCTCGGCTTTTCCCTCCGGCTCCTCCGTCGCCTCGGCCACGCCGAAATAGGCGGCGGTGATGACGGCCTGGGCAGTCATCAGGTGGTTCGCCGGGTCGCGCGGATCGGCCAGCGGGTGGCCGTCGACATAGGTGTCGATCAGCTCCCGCGCCCGCACCGCCGGCAGGCCGCCGCCGATCAGGCCCAGCCGGATTGTCTCGACCACGTCGCTGACCCGCCACCGCCGCTCGACCAGCAGGCGCTGGGCGATCTCGCCCAGCCCCGCGCCGCACAGCCGCTGCAGTTCCTCGATCTGCTTCAGCTTGAGGGCGAACAGATAGGTTCCGTCCGCCCAGCTCAGCTCGATCTCGGCGGCGATGTTCGGCTGCCCGGCCATCAGACGGCCGCCGTCCAGGTCGGCTTGCCGTTCAGCGTGACCGCGATCTGCACCGTCGCCCGCTGCCCGCGCTGGGCGGTGACCTGGTAGTTGGTCAGGATCGCCGGCGCCTGGTAGTAGCCGCCGAAATCCGCCGCGGTCACGTCGTACATCCAGCGGACCGTCTTCTCGGTGCCGCCGAAGGCCCAGTCCTCCCAGGTCTTGCGGGCGGTGCGGTCGAGCACGCCCTGGCCGCTCAGCGTCATCTGCAGCGCGGTGATGTCGGTGATCTTCCAGGCCGGGTCGTCCGGGTTGTCGCAGTCCGGGATGATGCTCTCATTGGTGTCGCTGGCGATGGTCATGCCCAGCTCGGTCAGGCCGCAGGGGGCGGCGAAGACCTCGGTCGGGGTCGCCCCGTCGCCGAGCAGGATCATGACGTCGGAAAAGCGGAAGGTCTTGGCCTGGGCCATCGGGATCTCCTCGAACGAAAAGACCCCGCTCACTGGCGGGGCCGGGGTTGCCGGGAACGGCACGGATGAAGCGGCGGGCTACAACGCCGCGATGCTCTCGAACTCGATCACGCCATGGGTGACGCCCTGCTCCGCCGGGTCGTCGAGCAGGCGGGTCTGCCGCCATTGCAGCGACAGCAGGAAACCCTCGGGCAGCGCAAGGTCGGCCTCGTCCAGCGCCGCGACGACGGCGGCCGCCAGCGGCTCGGCCGACACGTGGCCGTAGCCCTTGGTGAAGGCGTCGATCTGCAGCCGGATCAGGCTGCCATGCACCTCGCCGGTCGCTTCCCAGGGCTGGGTGATCGCGGTGCTGCAGCGCAGGAAGGGAAAGGCCGGGGTGGCCGGGACATGGTCGTAGACCCGGGTGCCGACCAGCGCGGCGACGCCGGGATCGGCCAGCAGGGCCGCGACCGCTGCGCGGCGCAGCGGGCCGGACAGGTCACGGCCGCTCATGCGCGGCCTCCGGCTTGTCGCCGCGCCGGCCGGCGCCGGCCGCTTCCGCCGCCTTGGCCGTGGCGGTCGGCACCAGCAGCCTGGTCCCGGCCCGATAGGCCAGGACGACGCGGCGCGAGGCCCGGAAGTCGAAATCGGCGGTGAACTCGAACCACGGCATCATTCGGTCTCCTGCGTGGAGGGGGTGGAGCGGACCGCCCGCGCGACCAGCCCAGACGCCTCCGCCCGCTTCGCCTCCACCGCCGGCCGCAGGAAGGGCTTCGCCGCCGACCGGGACGTGCCGAACTCGCGGGCCTCCGCCCCGGGCAGGGTCACGACCACCTCGGCAGCCTGGTCGCCGCGCCGGATCACGGCGATGGCGGCCTCCGCGGCGGCGTCCGGCGACTCTGCGGCCAGCCGGGCGCGGGCCTCTTCCGCGACCAGCGCCCCGGCCTGCTGCAGCGCCCGGCCGACCCGGGCACGGACACCCCGGCCGAGCCGGGCCAGGCGGGCGCCGATGCGGTCGACACCCGTGACGCCGGCCATCAGGCTGGCACCCCGGTCAGGATCCAAGCGGCGCCGGCCGGGTCCTGCTCGACCGTGCTGATCCGCCACCGGCCGCCGGCCAGGGTGATCTCGTCGTCGAGCGTCGGAGCCGCGGCGACGCCCGCCTGCAGCACGATCAGCCGCACCGCCCGGTCCGGGATGTTCCAATCGGCCCGCTGCCGGTCATGGGAGTCGTCGCGGTGGCCCTTGACCGGAACATCGGCGAAGGCGGGCGGCAGGATCACCTGGCCCTCCGCGTCCTTGGCCGCGAGATGCAGCGTGCCGTCGAGCAGCAGCGGCGCGAAGGCGGCGCCGAACACCGTCCGGAAATGTCCGTCGAACAGGGGCATGGTGGCCTCCAGATTGGGAACGGTTCATCCGCGCTTGCGGCAGCCGGCCTCGGCTCTATATAATGGTTATTATATAGTGAGAGGTCGCCATGCTGAGCTTCAAGGTCACCACGGTCGGGGCCTCGGCCGGGTTCATCCTGACGAAAGAGGCGATGGCCCGCCTGAAGGTGAAGAAGGGCGACACCGTCTACCTGACCGAAGCCCCGGGCGGTGGTTACCGCCTGACGCCCTACAATCCCGAATTCGAGCGCCAGATGGCCCTGGCCGAAGAGATCATGCACGAGGATCGCGACGTCCTGCGGGCCCTGGCGAAATGACGGATTGGCGCTGGGTCGGCGCCGATCTGGTCTACGCGCTGCACGACCGGCAGCTCGCCGAGCATGGCGGACCGGACGGCGTGCGCGATCCTGGCGCCGTGGAATCGGCGCTGGCCCGCCCCCTGAACCTCGCCGCCTACGGCACGCCGGATGCGGCCGATCTCGCCGCGGCTTACGCTTTTGGTCTGGCGCGCAATCACGGCTTTGTCGACGGGAACAAGCGGACCGCCTGGGTGGTGGCCCGCCTGTTCCTGGCAGACAATGGATACCGGCTGCGCTTCGACCCCGTTGATGCGGTCAAGACGGTCGAGGCGCTGGCCGCGGGATCTCTCGGCGAGAGTCAGCTCGCCGCATGGTTCCGGGACCGCCTGCAGGCGAAGTGAGCGGCTGCCCCTGCCGTCCACATCTACACCACCGTGACAGCCGGAACGTTGCGCCGCATCAGCTCGAGGAAGCGGCGGCCGTAGCCGGTCGAGTCCAGCGCGCCCGGCGCCGCCTCGGCGGTGTCGGGTCGTTCCAGCTCCAGCGCGCCGCTGCGCATCCGGCGGAACCCGCCGGCCGCCGCCGTCGCGGCCTCGGCGCCGCTGCCCTGCCCGTCCAGGGTCAGGATATGGGCGGCGAGGAGCAGCCGGCCGAGCCGGACATCGGCCTCGCTCGCCCAGTCGGCGCCGACCTGCAGCGCCGCCTCGTCCAGCGCCGCCTGGACCATGGCGTCGGCGACGGCGGCGAAGCCCGGGAAGCGGGCCTTGAGATCGGCCGGGGTGGTGGCGTCCATGATCACCCTCCCTGCCCCAGCCGGGCCAGCTCGGCCGCGGCCCCCTCCTTGGACATCGGACCGGCCAGCGCCTCGCCGCCGGGCCCGACGACGTAGTGCCGGCCGAAGCCCCGATGCACCACCCTTGGCCCGGCCGCGGCCGGCGGCTCGGCCCAGGCCAGGACCCCGGCCTCGACCTGCCGCCGGACATTCGCCGCCTCGGCCCGGGTCAGGTCGAGTTCGACGCTTTCGCCCGGCTCGATCAGCCGGGCCTGGCCTTGGGCATGAAGGAAGCGCGGCCCGGGCGAGATGTTCGTGACGCGCATGACCACCCCCCGCTCTAAATGCCGTCGCTGTAGCGGAAGGCCTTCGGCCGCCGGATCTCAACCCCGCCGGTGCGGAAGATGCCGGCGACATCGAACATCAGCGGCCCGGACTGCGACGGCGCCAGGAACTGGTGCGGCATCGGCAGATGCAGCCTCACCACCTGCGGGTCGCGGCGATAGGCGACCATGCGCGCGGTGTTGCCGCCCCCCGCCGTCTCCAGCCCGCGCACGGCCCGGATGGTCAGGGGTGCGCCGGTGACCGCGGTGTAGGTGTTGCTGCGCCGCAGATACTCGAGGATGGTGGTGTCGCTGGTGCCGCTGCGCGGCGTGTCGGCCAGCGACGTGAACCGGGTCACCGGCAGCAGCAGCGTGTCCGCCATCTCGACCGTCAGCGACTCCTGATAGACGCCGGTCAGCAGCTCGTTGATGTCGCGCAGGATCTGGTCCGGGGTCTTGTCGGCCCACAGGGTCGACGCCCCGGCGCCGTCATTGGCGACCAGGCCGGCGGAGACGATCGGATTGTTGATCAGGCCGGTCCAGTTCTTGCCGGTGCCGCTCGGCGGCACGCCGCGCAGGGCAAGGCCGTCCATGAACTCCTCATAGGCGCGGATGGCGGCCGCGGCCCGGTCCGCCGACAGGTTGGTGCCCGGCACCATCATCGCCTGGCCCAGCTCCTGCAGCGTGTAGCGATACCCGATCGCCGCCATCTCCACCGGGTGATCGTGCTGCGCCCGCTCCACATCGGCCAGCGGCATGTCCTTGGACTGGTGGTTGAACCACTCGGCCTGGCCGAACTTGTCGGTGGAGTAGAAGGTGACGCTGTTGGCCCAGGGATTGGCCGAGGTGTCGACCGGCACCAGCGCCGGATACTGGATGTCGGGATACTGGATCTCGTAGACCTGCGCCTCGATGCTGGAGGTCTGGGAGATCAGGAAGCCCAGCGCCTGCTGGGCGTCGAATGCGAACATGGAAGGCTCCTTTGAGGGGGCTGGGGCGATCGGGGATCAGGCGGAGGGCAGCGCGCCGCCGAGCCGGACAATGGCGAGGCCGCCATTGGCGGCTCCGGTCATCCAGCGGGCGCCGGCGTTGGCGAAATGGGTGGCGTCGGCCGGCAGGCTGGACTGGGTGCCGGTCGCGGCCGCGAAAACGACGGTGTCGCCGGCCGCGACGGCGCCGCCGGTCACCGCCCAGATGTCGCCCTCGGTCAGGACGGCGATGCTGGCGCCCTGTCGGTAGGTGTCGCCGTCGGCCGGGTCGAGCACGACGTCGCGGATCGAGATGCCGACGAAGCCGGCGGCCGTGGCGGCGCCGAGCACGGCGCCGCGGGCTCCGGCGCCCTGGCCGACGGCGAGGCCGAAGCCGATGCCGGCGGCGGTCTCGACGATGCGGGTGTCGGCATCGGCATTGGTCAGGTTGGCGACCATGCCGGCGACTGCCGGGCGAATGGTCTCGCTGTAGCTGTTCTGCACGACGGCCATGTCCGTCTCTCCTTTCATTGATGGCAGGCGGCTCAGGCCGCGGGGGAAGCTCTCCAGGCCCCGGTCAGGCGGGCGTCGCGCCGGCGCAGCGCCTCGGCCCGGGCATCGCCCGCGAC
>NZ_JBQJIK010000091.1:0-30108 GCF_052078665.1 Inquilinus sp. CA228
GGTTTCCTCATCGGCCGGGTTCAGGTCGACCCGGCCGGCCTCGTCGCGGTTGCGCACGACAATGCGGTCGTCGCCGAGCTCGGCGGGGTAGGGGGTGCCGTCGGCGCGCCAGCCGCGGTCGTCGTCGGCGGTGCCCAGCCCCAGCACCGCCAACTCGACACCGCCGCGCAGCAGCGCCCGCAGGCGGATCTCCTCGGCGCCGTTGGCAGCGACCCGGGCCTCGGTGCGGCTGCTCAGGCTGAAGCCGATGGTCAGCATCGCCAGCATCACCAGCGTCCACAGCACCACCACCAGGGCGATGCCGCGCTCGCCGTGGCGCGGGCCGCGGGGCGCGGCGGGGCGGGGGTCAGCCGGCCTTGGCATCGCGCTGCACCGACAGGCTGCAGAAGCCGTCCGCGCCCGCGGCGGGCGGGGCGGCGGAAGCATCGCCGGAGGACTCGGCCGCGGCCTGCATGCCCTCCTGCGGCTGGGGCGGGGGTTGCTGCCGTCGCGGCGGCTGGCCGGCCTGCGGCCCCGACGGCGCATTCTGTTCCGCCGGTGCGTCCGGCTGCTGCGCGCCGTTCGTCGCCGTGATGGTGCGGACGCAGGCGGGCTCGAGGTCGACCGGCAGCGGCACCACGATGTCGGGCCACACCGCCAGCCCCTCGGCGTCGCGGCTGCGCAGGCGGACCAGCTGCGGCGGCGCTTCGCGGTCCGGCCAGGGCGAGACCCAGCGCGGCCGCTGTTCGCCGGGCACCGTGCCGAAATAGTCGAAGCGGTACGCGACGGGCCCGCGGCTCAGGATCAGGTCGTCGGTCGGCTTGGCGTCGGCGAAGCTGGCGAGCCGCGGGTCGAAGCGGGCGCGGGAATAGCGCAGGGTCGACTGGCCGGGCTGCACATCGACGTAGAAGAACGTGATCGCCAGGCCGGGATCGCCGGGGAAGCCGGGATCGGCCACCACCAGCCCGACCCGGTCGGCGTCGCCGCGGAAGGTGGCGGCGGGCTTGGCGCCGGGCTGGGCCTGCCAGGTCAGGCGCCGGGCGGCGGCCGCCTCGCGCCGCAGCGTCGACTGCACCAGGGCGATGGTCTCCGACGCCTCGGCCGCCCGGGCGCCGCGGTCCCAGCCGGCGGTGACGAAGCGCAGGCCCCCGGTCAGCAGCACCATGATCAGCGCCAGCACCACCATGGCGATGATGGTCTCGAGCAGGGTGAAGCCGCGCTGGTCAGGGGCGCTCATTGCACCACCACCAGCGCCAGGGTGGTCATCTCGAAGCGCGGGCCGGAGCGGGCCTCGACGGCGATGCGCAGCCGGGCTAGCCGGGCTTGGCGCGCGCCCACGGTCACCGTCTGGCGCGGCGCCTGGTCCCAGCCGTCGGCGACGATCCGCCAGCGATAGCCGTCATCGGTCTCGCCGGACAGGGTGCCGCCCATCCGCAGCGGTGTCGGCAGGGTGTCCAGCTGCGCCGCCAGCCCCTCGGCGACGATGCCGGCGCGCTGCAGCCCGTCGGCGCGGGCCAGGCCGGTCAGCCCGGTGCCGAAGATGCGGAAGATCACGGTCAGGATCAGCCCCAGGATGGTCAGGGCGACCACCACCTCGATCAGGGTGAAGCCGCGCTCACGTTTCATCGCCGGGCTCCACGATGCGGACCCGGCCGGTCAGCCAGTTGACCTCGACCTGGTAGGCGCGGCCCTGGCCGGCCAGGCGGATGGTGCCGCCGGTCGACCGGCCGTCCGGCAGGAAGCGGATGCCCGGCCGGCCGTCGCGGTCGGCGGCGATCTCGGCGCTGGTGACGTCGACCGCGATGCCGTCGGCGATGCGGTGGCGCAGCGGCGCCGCGACCGGGCCGAAGCTGCGGCCCACGGGGTCGATCACCACGCCCTGCGGCCCGTCGCGCAGGATGGCGTCGCTGCGCGCCTGGCGCAGCTCCGACGCCAACGTCGCCACCGTGCGCTTCAGCTGGGCCTGGGCCGACCCGCGCGCCAGCATCGGCGGCACCAGCGCCGCCACGACGCCGAGGATGACCAGGACCACCAGCAGCTCCAGCAGGGTGAAGCCGCGGCTGCCCTGACCATGGGCGCGATCACCAGCTGGTGATGTCGGCGTCATCGCTGCTGCCGCCCTCCCGCTTGTCGGCACCCAGGGAATACAGGTCGAAGGCCCCGTGCTGCCCCGGCGCCCGGTAGTTGTAGGCGCTGCCCCACGGATCGTCCGGCAGCGCGTTGCTGCGCAGATAGGGGCCGTTCCAGCCGCGCACCCCGCCCGGGTTGGCCATCAGCGCCTTCAGCCCCTGGGCCGTGGTCGGATAGCCGCCGACATCGATGGCGTAGAGATCAAGGGCGGATTTGAAGTTCTCGATCTGCAGCCGCGCCGAATCCGCCCGGGCGCCGCCGAGATAGGACAAGATTCTCGGCCCCACCAGCCCGGCCAGCAGGCCGAGGATGACGAGCACGACCAGCAGCTCGATCAGGGTGAAGCCGGCCTGGCGGCTGCGGCGGATAGCGGGCGTGTGGTTCGGAATCTCGGGCATGGTCTCTCAGAAGGCGAGGTCGTTGATGCTGATGACGGCCAGCAGGATGGACATGACGATGCCGCCCACCGCCAGGCCGAGGATGATGATCAGGGCCGGCTCGACCAGCGTGACCAGCCGCTTGATCGCGGCCTCCAGCTTGCGCTCATAGGCCTCGGCGACATGCGCCGAGGTCATGTCGATCCGCCCCGTCTCCTCGCCGACCCGCAGCATCTGCACGGCGAGCGGCGGGAAGATGCCGATCTCGGCCAGCGGGTCGGCCAGCCCCCGCCCTTGTCGCACGCCGGTGATGACAGTCTCCATCGCGGCGCTGACGGCGGTGTTCGAGACCACGTCGCGCGACAGGGCGATGGCCGAGGGCAGGTCGACGCCATTGCCGACCAGGGTCGACAGGGTGCGGCAGAATCGCGCGGTCGCCAGGGTGCGCACCAGGGGGCCGATCAGCGGCAGGCGCAGCATTGCACGGTCCCAGGCCAGGCGCGGGCCGGGCTGGGCCAGGATCCGGCGCACCACGATCACCGCGGCGACGATGCCGAGGCCGACCATCCAGCCGTAGTCCTGGCAGAAGCGGCCGATGGCGATGACGATGGCGGTCGGCGTCGGCAGCGCCGCCCCGGCATCCTTGAAGATGGTCTCGAACTGCGGCACCACGAAGGTCAGCAGCAGGAACACCGACGACAGCGAGACGACGATCAGGATGGCCGGGTACAGCATGGCCGAGACCACCATCTCACGGGTCTTCTCGCCGCGCTCGCGCAGCTCGGCCAGCCGCTCCAGCACCACGTCGAGCGTGCCGGAGCTCTCGCCGGCGCGGACCATGTTGACGTAGAGCCGCGGGAACACCGGCCCCTGCTCCTCCAGCGCCGTGCTCAGGCTGGCGCCGGCCCGCACCCGCGCCAGCACCTGGGCGGACAGGCCGGGGACCGGGCCGCTGCCGGTGGACAGCGTCACCAGCGCCTGCTCCAGCGGCTGGCCGGCGGCCACCAGGATGGCCAGCTCGCGCGTCATCGTCGTGATGTCGCCGGGCTTCGGTCCGCGGCGGCGCCCCAGGCCGCCGGCCGCGGCGCTGCTGCGGCCGGCGGCCTGGGCCCGCACCGGCGCCACGCTCAGCGGCAGGATGCCGGTCGCCTCCAGCTTCGCCGTCAGGCCGGCCTCGTCCGCCGCCTCGGCCCGGCCCTCGACCACCGCGCCGCTGCCGTCGATCGCCTTGTATGCGAACACCGGCATCGCCTCACCACTCCTCGGTGACGCGGTGGACCTCGTCCAGCGTGGTCAGCCCGGCCAGGCATTTGTGCAGCCCGTCCTCATACATCGTGACCATGCCGGCCCGCCGCGCCGCCTGGGTCAGGGCGGCGGTGGAGATGCGGTCGCGCAGCAGGTCGCGGATCTCGTCGTCCGGGACGAAATACTCGAAGATGCCGATCCGGCTGGTGTAGCCCAGGTCGTCGCAGGCGCTGCAACCGACCGCCTCGTACAGCTGCGGCGTCCCCGCCGCCAGCGGCCGGGCGGCGGCGGCGCGCTCCACCAGCCCGGCCGGGGTGTCGACCGGGCGGCGGCAGTCCGGGCACAGCCGCCGCACCAGGCGCTGGCCGATCACCCCGGCGATGGTCGAGGTCAGCAGATAGCCGTCGACATGCATGTCGAGCAGCCGGTTGATCGACCCGGTGGCGCTGTTGGTGTGCAGGGTCGACAGCACCAGGTGCCCGGTCAGCGCGGCGTGCACGGCGATGTTCGCGGTCTCGCCGTCGCGGATCTCGCCGACCATGATCACGTCCGGATCGTGGCGCATGCAGGACCGCAGCACCCGGGCGAAGTCGAGGCCGATCTGGGGGCGGACGTTGATCTGGTTGACGCCCTTGATCTGGTATTCGACCGGGTCCTCGACGGTCAGGATCTTGCGGCTCGGCTGATTGAGGATGCGCAGCGCGCCGTACAGGGTCGTGGTCTTGCCGCTGCCGGTCGGGCCGGTGACCAGCAGGATGCCGTGCGGCCGGGCCAGCTGCTTCAGCAGCGTCGCCTCGACCTCCGGCGCGAAGCCGATCGCGGACAGCTCGATGTCCATGCCTGCGGTGTCGAGCAGGCGGATGACGACGTTCTCGCCATGCAGAGTCGGTACGGTGGCGACGCGCATGTCCATGCTGCGGCCGCCGACCGTGAAGCGGGCGCGGCCGTCCTGCGGCAGCCGGCGCTCGGCGATGTCCAGCTTGGACAGGATCTTGATCCGGCTGATCAGCGCCGGGGCCAGCCGCACCGGCGGCGCCTTCATCTCGCGCAGCAGGCCGTGGATGCGGTAGCGGACCTTCACCTCGTCGCGGTAGCACTCGACATGGATGTCCGAGGCGTGCATCCGGATCGCGTCGCTGAAGATCTGGTTGACCAGGCGGATGACCGGCGCCTCCTGCGCCAGGTCGCGCAGATGCTGCACATCGGGGTCGCCGGCCGCCTCCTCGGTCTCGGCCCCGATGTCATCGACGATCCGCTCGACCGCGCTGCGGCCGCTGTCGAAATAGCGGGCGAAGGCGTCGTCCAGATCCTCGGTGGCGGCGACGCAGGGGCGGACTGGCCGGCGCGTCGCCAGTTCCACCGCCTGCCGGGCATAGGCGTCGCCCGGGTCGGCCATGGCCAGGACCACGCCGTCCTCGGCCTCGGCCAGCGGCAGGACCCGGCTCTCGCGCAGGAAGCGGGGCGACAGCCTGCCGTCGAACAGCGGCGCCGGCGGGAAGGCGTCGCGGCCGACCAGCGGCACGCCGTGCTGCAGCGACAGGGCCATCGCCTGGTCGCGGCCGGACACCAGCCCCAGCTTCGACAGCAGCGCCGGCACGCCGTCGCCCGAATTCTCCTGCAGGCGCGACACGCGCGCCCGGTCCTCAGGGCCCAGCTTCCCGAGCTCGACGAGAATATCCAGGAGCGGTTTCACATTGCCCTTCCGGTGCCGGTCCCCTTAGCGGCCCGCCGCGCATCCATCATCGCCGGGCGGCGGGCGAGCGGCAATCTCGGCCGTGCTGGGATTGCGGTCAAACGAAATGTTTTTGTCTTATCAAAGGGTTGGTTGCTCGATTTCAATAAAACTTAACACGAATGCAACAATTTAGGCCCGAATCGAGGCCGATTGCTCTTGGCTCTTGTGGAGCGGGGTCCGGTCGGTTATGGCTCGGCGTCGCAGCCGGGGGATGGCTTCAGTGGCTTTCAGGGCGTTTTCCTTCAGAATCCTAGGGGTTCCGCTGCTGCTCGCGCTGGTTTCGTGCGGTCAGCAGAAGCCGGACCAGGCGCCCTCGATGTTCGATGACCTGGCCAACCGGTCCCTCTCGGCGCCCGCCGACGCCCGCTCCCGCTCGAATGTCGTCTCCTCGACCGGCCGCAACCAGCCGGTGCGCCAGGCCCAGGTCTATCCCGGCATCGACGCGGTGCCGGGCGAGCCGGCGGCGATGGGCGCGCCGATCCAGGCGCAGCCCGGCGGATACCAGGTCAACTTCAACAACGCCGACCTGGCCCAGGTGGTGCAGGCGGTGCTGGGCGACCTGCTGCACCAGCCCTACACCATCGACCCGCGGGTCACCGGCACGGTGACGCTGTCGACCCAGGGGCCGATCAAGCCCGACGACCTGGTGGCGATGCTGGAGACGGTGCTGCGCGCCACCGGCGCGGCGCTGGTGCAGGACGCCCGGGCGGGGTACCGCATCGTGCCGCTGGGCGAGGCGGTGTCCGGCCGCACCGTGCTGCAGCTCGGCACCGACCCGAAGCCGCTGCCGGCCGGCTACGGCATCACCATCATCCCGCTGCGCAACGTCTCGGCCGAGACCATCGGCCCGCTGATCGCGCCGGCGACCAATCCGGAGCTGGTGCGGGTCGACCCGACCCGCAACCTGGTGCTGATCTCCGGCACCAGCGCCGACCGGGCGGCGCTGGGCGCCACCGTGCAGTCCTTCGATGTCGACTGGCTGCGCGGCATGTCGTCCGGGATCTTCCCGCTGCAGCAGGCGCAGCCCGAGGCGGTGATCAAGGAGCTGAGCGCGGTGTTCGGCGGCGCGCCCGACCGCGGCCCGCTGAAGGGGCTGATCAACTTCATGCCGGTGGAGCGGCTCAACGCCGTGCTGGTGATTTCGTCCCGCGTCGACAAGCTGAACGAGGCCGGGCGCTGGATCCGGCGGCTGGACCAGGGCGATTCCGACGAGGAGCGGGTCTACGTCTACATGGTGCAGAACGGCACCGCGGCGAACATGGCGCGGGTGCTGGGCCAGGCCTTCGGCAAGGTCGACGAGAGCGGGGCCTCGCCGTTCGACGACGAGCTCGGCTCGGACGTCGCCCGCGGCCTCGGCCTCAACAACAGCAGCAGCGGCGGGACCAACCAGTCCGGTGCCGCCGGCAGCGGCACCACGGGGACGACCGGCAACACCGATCAGACCGCGCAGCAGGGCACCGGCACCACGTCGCAATTCGCGCCGATCGACTTCAACGCCCAGCAGAAGGAAGGCGACGCCTCGATCCTGGGCCTCGCCGGCGCCCAGGCCGGCAAGGCGGCGGTGTTCAAGCTCGACAAGCTGGGCGAGGTCCGGGTGGTGCCGGACCGGGACAAGAACGCGCTCCTGATCCGGGCCCGGCCGGCGGCGTTCCGGCTGATCGAATCGGCGCTGCGCGCGATCGACGCCAGCCCGCTGCAGGTGGTGATCGAGGCGACGATCGCCGAGGTGACGTTGAACGACCGGCTGCAATACGGCGTCCAGTACTACCTCGAAACCGGCTTCGGCTCTGCCGGCTTCACCGTCCGAGACGCCGGCAGCACGCCGTCTGGAACACTCGGTACCCCGATACCGCAGGCCAGCTCCGGCCTCAATCTGGCGGTCTCCAGCGGCGGTGCCCGGGTCGTCCTCAACGCGCTGTCCTCGATCACCAACGTCAAGGTGGTCTCGGCCCCGACCCTGGCGGTGCTGAACAACCAGACCGCGCGGCTACAGGTCGGCAACCAGGTGCCGGTGCGGACGCAGCAGAGCCAGTCGACCGACAACACCGACTCGCCGGTGATCAGCAACATCGAATACAAGGACACCGGCGTGATCCTGAAGGTGACGCCGCGGATCAACTCCAACAACGACGTCAGCATGGACGTGCAGCAGGAGGTGTCGAGCATCGTCAACGACGCCGCCTCGACCCAGGCCGACGCGCTGGCGCCGACGATCTCGACCCGCCGCATCGGCTCGATCGTCTCGGTCGCCAACGGCCAGACCGTGGTGCTGGGCGGGCTGATCCAGGAGAACCAGCAGAACGGGCGCAGCGGCGTGCCGGTGCTGCAGGACATCCCGCTGATCGGCAACCTGTTCTCCTCTACCAACAACAGCCGCGACCGGACCGAGCTGGTCGTCTTCATCACCCCGCGGGTGATCCGAAATGCCGCCGACGCCCAGGCGATCGCGGAGGAGCTGCGCTCGCGCATGCAGGCGCTGCGGCCGCGTACGGCGGGTGGGCGGCCGCGCCCGCTGTGACCATAGCGGCGTGACCCCGATCCAGATCGGGCTGGTCGCCGTCTCGCCGATCGTCGGCAGCTTCCTCGCCGCCGCGGCGCATCGCCTGCCGGACGACGTCCGCGGCCTGCTGGTCGGCCGCTCCCGCTGCGACCATTGCCTGCAGCCGCTGGCGCTGCGCGACCTGGTGCCGGTGCTCAGCTGGATCGCTCTTCGTGGCCGCTGCCGCACTTGCGGCGGCAGGATCGATCCGGCGCATCCGGTGATCGAGCTGGCGGCGATCGGCATCGCCCTGCTGGCGCTGGCCGGCGACGCGGCCCTGATGCCCGGCACCTGCCTGCTCGGGTGGGGATTGCTGCTGCTCGGCGCCATCGACCGCCGCATCGGGCTGCTGCCGGACATGCTGACCCTGCCGCTGGTCCTGGCCGGGCTCATGGCGGCACTGTTCGAGCCGGGCGGCCCGTCGCTGCCGGACCGGGCGATCGGTGCCGCCGTCGGCTACATGCTCTTCGCCGGCCTCGCCTTCGCCTATCGCCGGCTGCGCGGCCGCGACGGGCTCGGCCTCGGCGACGCCAAGCTGCTGGCGGCCGGCGGCGCCTGGCTCGGCTGGCAGGCGCTGCCCTGGGTGGTCCTGGTCGGCGCCGGCGCGGCGCTGGTGGTCACCCTCGCCTCGGCCCGCGGACAGCTGTCGCGGCACACCGCCATCGCCTTCGGCCCCTGGCTCGCCCTCGGCATCTGGGTGATGCGGCTGATCGGGCCGGCCTAAGGCCGGATGTCGATCACGTCCTCCAGCCTGGCGATCTCGAAATCCGAGATCAGCACGTCGATCCGCGCGGTCCAGCGGCCGGGCACCGGGATGATCAGCCCATCGACCCGCCAGCTGCCGTCGCCGGCCTTGGCCGCCTTGCGCCGGATCGGCTCGATCCCGGCGCCGGGGTTGGACAGCACCAGCGTCACCTCCTTCGCGTCCAGCGGTCCGAAATCGCCGGTCATCACCACGATCGAAGCGGTGACCGGGCCGGCCCGGCCGGGGGTGACGGTCAGGTCGGCCATCGCCGGCGCGGTGTGGATGTGGATCGCGGCCGGCCGGGCCTCGGCCTCCGCCAGCGCACGCGGCGGCGGGGTGAAGCGCCAGGTCGCGGCCGCGGCGAAGATCGCCAGCACCAGCGCCGTCTCGATCGCGACCGAGCGGGTCAGCTGCCGCACGGCCCGGCCGTCGCCGGCTTCAGCCGGTGCGGTCAGGCGCCAGCGGTTCAGCGCGGCCAGGCCGAACAGCACCACCAGCAGCGTCAGCTTGACCAGGAAGACGCAGCCATAGGCGGTGGTCCACAGCGCCGAGACATGGCCGAGCTGGACCACGGCCAGCAGGATGCCGGCCACCGCCAGCGGCAGGACGGCGACGGGGATCAGGGCGGAGAAGCGGCGCAGCGCCGCCGTGGCGTCCGGCCCGCCGGCGCGGAGATGCAGCCCCAGCGGCAGCAGTGCCCCGGCCCAGACGGCGATGCCGATGGCGTGCAGGAAGACCGCCGGCCGGGTCAGGAGCTGCGGCGCGGCGGCGCTGGCATGGCCGCTGGCGGCCAGCGCCGTCCCGGTCGCGGCCAGGGCCAGCAGGGCGGTCGCCGCCGCGAGCCGGCCGCGCCGCAGCGCCAGCGCTGCCAAGCCGACCGCCATGGCCAGGACCGCCAGGGCGGCGGTGGTGCCGTAGCTGGTGCCCCAGCCGGTGGCCCAGGCGATGGGCTGGCCGAACCCCGCCAGCGGCATCTCCAGCGCGTCCAGCCCCTGCAGCCCGACCGAGATCGCCGCCGCCGCCAGCCCCATCACCATCAGCGCGGCAGCTGTGCGGGCGGCGGCGCGCGGCAGGGGGGCGATCGCGGCACGGAATGCCACCGCGCCGATTCCGAGGAACAGCGCGGCGTAGAGGGCGATCCGGACCAGCCAGATCGCGGCCTGCACCGGCCGGTCGGCGGTGTCCGCCGCCTCGGGCGGCGGGGTGCCCGGCGCACCGATCGAGAACACGACCGAGCCACCGACCGGGTGCCCGTCCTCCGAGATCACGCGCCAGCTCAGCACATGGGTGCCGGGGCCGAGGCCGGGCGGCGCCGCGATCACGAGGGTCGCATCCTCCAGCCGGGCGTCGCCCAGCGTCACGGCGCTGCCGTCGGGCCGGATCAGCCGCAGCACCAGGGGCGACACCGGCTCGTTGAAGCTCAGGCGGAAGCCGTCGGGTGCCGTTCCCAGCACCGCATTCTCCGCCGGCTCGGCCCGCACCAGCGACGCATGCGCCAGCGCCGCCTGCGGAGCGAGGAGAAGGGTGAGCAGGAGCACCAGCCAGGCGACATAGCGCTCCAATTGCCTCTCCCGCGGGGCGGGAGAGGTCGGGCTCGCACAGCGAGACCGGGTGAGGGCCGGCACAGGCGGTGGGAAAGCGCCCTCACCCGGAGCCGCTGGCGCGGCTCCGGCCTCTCCCGCAAGCGGGAGAGGCAACGCAATGGTCGGGTGAGACCCGGTCACTTCTTCGGCAGCAGCTTGAGGCCCGGCGCGGGGGTTTCGTAGTCGTCGGAATCCTTGCCCTCGGCCGGGATCTCGATCCAGCGGTCGGCCCCGGTCTCGCAGTCCTGGACCACCGGGAAGTACAGATGCGCCCCGGGCTTCAGCCCGGCGGTCAGGTACCCGCGGAAGACGAACTCGTCATAGAACTCGTCCGGCAGCCTGCCGCCGCTCCACACCACCTCCGTCACGCCTTCGCTGGTCGGCGTGCCGTAGTAATCGTAGGCGGCGGCGTATTTGCCCTTCACCGTCTCCAGCGTCCAGCCGGGCTTCGGCATCGGCTTGACCGCGATCACCCCCTCGGGGATCTGGACCCGGATCCTGACGGTGGGCGAGCCCTCGCAGCCGTGCGGCACGCGCAGCACCGCCTTGTAGGTGCCGCCGACCGGCGCCTCCTGCGTCTCCAGCGTGACATGGGCGAAGGCCGGGGCGGACACGGCCAGCAGGGCCATAGCGGGCAGGAAAGATTTCAGCATGATTATCTCCAGGTTGCCGGCTGGGCCGGCAATGGTTGAACGGGAAAAGGGACTAGGTGCCGCTGATCAGGCGGCGTAATGCGGCCAGCCGCTCCGGCTCGGGCGTGCCATAGGCGATGGTGTCGGTGAAGCGGCCCTCGGCGTCCATCAGGTACACCATGGCCGAATGGTCCATGGTGTAGTCGCCGTCGCCGGTCGGCACCTTGCGCCAGTACACCCGGTAGGATTTGGCCACGCCGGCGATCTCGTCCGGGCTGCCGGTCAGCCCGGTGATGCGGCGGTCGAAGGACTGCAGGTATTGCTGCAGCATCTCCGGCCGGTCGCGCTCCGGGTCGACGGTGACGAACAGCACGCGCAGCCGGTCGGCGTCGGGGCCCAGCGCCGCCAGCGCCTGCGACAACTCCCACAGCGTGGTCGGGCAGACCTCCGGGCAATGGGTGAAGCCGAAGAACACGGCGAAGGGCCGGCCCTTCAGCTCGGCGTCGCTCAGGGTCGCCCCAGTCTGGTCGATCAGCCGGAACGGGCCGCCCGGCAGCGTGCCGGACATCACCGGGCGGGTCGACGGGTCCCTCGATGGGTCCTTGGAATAGACCAGCAGGAAGCCGGCGCCTCCCACCAGGATGGCGGCGATGGCCAGCAGCACTGGCACCAGGATACGGGCGCGCATCTCAATGCGCCGCCCCGGTCGAGCCGATCGGCTGGACATCGAAGGTGACCGGGACGGTGCCCGCCTTCTCGAACGTCATCGTGCCGGCGAAGCTCTCGCCCGCCTTCAGCGGCCGCTTCAGCTCCATCAACATCAGGTGGTAGCCGCCGGGCGCCAGGGCGGCGGTGCCGTCGGCCGGGACGGGCACGCCGCCCTCGACCGGCCGCATGGTCATGATGCCGTCCTTGAGGCCCATCTGGTGGATCTCGACCCGGCCGGCGACCTCGGCGGTGGCCGAGACCAGCCGGTCCGGCTCGGACCCGTCGTTGCGGATCTCGGCATAGCCGCCGCCGACCTTCGCGGCCGGGGGCGTGGCCCGGACCCAGGGGTGGATCACCTCGATCGGGCCGGATTTGAACTCATGGGCTGCCGCCGGGCCGATGGCCAACAGGGCCAGGGCGGCGGCGAAAGCGGCACGACGCAGGCGCGTCATCGCGGACAGGGACATGGGATCTGCTCCAGGCTTGGCCGGGCGGCGCGTCTCTGGCGCCAGGCTCCGGCCGTGAACCGACAGGGCCCCGCCGGCGGCGGGCCTGGCTGGATCAGGCCTGGGCGGGAGGGGCTCTCGGATTGGCCGGCGAGCGCTGCGGCGCGGCCGAGGCCGGTGCGACGGGCAAGGGCGCGGGCTCGGTCGGGCCGGCCAGATGCGGCACCAGCAGCACCGCGACGAAGGTCGGCACCGGGGCGCCGCTGAACATGCTGCAGCCGGTGGTGCAGCAGTCGGGCAGATGCGGATGGCCGGCCGGCTGGTCCGGCAGGATAGGGCCGGACCCGTCATCGGTGCGGCAAAGGGCGGAGAGCGGGTCGAGGGGCGCGGCGCTGGCGCCGATGGCGAGGCCGCCGAGGATGGCCTGGACGAACAGCAGATAGGCCGCGCCAAGCGCGACCCATGATGCCCGTCTCCGTGCCGACCTCATGCCCACGTGCCAGTGCTCCCCCTTCGTCCCGGCCGGGATATCACGGCCGCGGCCGGGCGCAAACCCGGCCGGTCTGCGACATGGTGCCCGCGATCAGCCCTATCCTGTCACCCCTTGAAGCTGCGGGCGAGCGCGTCGGCGTTGCGCGCCAGCAAGCCGAGATCGGTGCCGACGGCGACGAAGCGGTAGCCCCAGTCGATGTAGCGCCGGGCCTCGGCCTCGACCGAGGTGAGAATTCCGGCCGGCTTGCCGATCGCGGTCAGGCGCCGCACCGCGTCCTCGATCGCGGCCTGCACCTCCGGGTGCTGGGAGTTGCCGATATGGCCCAGCGAGGCCGACAGGTCGGACGGGCCGATGAACACGCCGTCGACGCCGTCGACCGACGCGATCTCCTCGATCCGCGCCAGCGCCTCGCCGGTCTCGACCTGCAGCAGCACGCAGATCTCGGCATCGGCCTTCTTCAGGTAGTCCGTGACCCGGCCGTAATGGCTGCCGCGGCCGCTGGTGGTGATGCCGCGGATGCCGGCCGGCGGATAGCGGCAGGCGGCCACGGCGCGGCGCGCCTCCTCGGCGGTCTGGACGAAGGGGATCAGCAGCGCCTGGGCGCCGATGTCGAGGATGCGCTTGATCAGCACCGGGTCGTTCCAGGCCGGCCGCACGATGCCCGTTGCCGTGCCGCGTGCTGCCGCCTGCAGCTGCGACAGCAGGCCCGGCAGCTCGTTCGGCGAATGCTCGGTGTCGAACAGGATCCAATCGAAGCCGCTGTCGGCGACGATCTCGGCGACGATGTTGCTGCACAGGCTGCTCCACAGCCCGATCTGGGTCTGCCCGGCGGCCAGCGCCGCCTTGAACCGGTTGCGGTCGAGTTCCATCCGTCGTCCTTCCGTCGTCGATCAGGCCGCCCGCCGCGCCTCGCAGCGGCGAATCGCCGTGATGTCGCCCCGGATCTCCGCCCGGCCCTGCGCCGCCAGCTGGCGCAGCCGCCAGAAGCAGAAGGCGTCGGTGGCGAAGAAGCCGGTTATCATGCCCATCGGCTGGCCGATCAGGCGGCCTGCCGGCCGCCAGTCGGGGCCGAGCGCCGCCAGGATCTCGCCGTCATGCGCGTCGATCGGGTGGGTGGTGATGACGCCGTCCCGATGGTGGCGCAGCCCGCCGCCTTCGGCGCGGAGCCGCTCCCACTCCATGGCCAGCCGGGCCCGCCGTTCGGGTGCGACTGGCCGGGCCGTGACGGCGGCGATGTCCTCGGGCGGCAGCATCGCCACCGCGGTCATGTCGCGGCGCTTGGCGCCGGGCAGCAGCTCCGGGCCGACCGTCACCTCCTCGACCGACGCCGCGGCGTCGCGCAGCGCCCACAGCGTCCGGCGCAGCATCAGCTGCTCGGCGGCGCCGGTGCCGTGCCAGATCACGATCCTCTCCGCCGCGACTGGCAGTCGCCGCAGCGCCGCCGCCTCGGCCGCCAGCTGCTCGACCAGCGCCCCGCCGGTCTCGATCGCCGCGCGATCCTCCTCGGCCAGCAGCGCATGCCAGAAGGCGGCGCGGGAATCGGGCCGATCGCTGTCGACATCGCCGAGCGGCCCGACCGCCAGGTCGTCGCGCAGGATCAACACCGCCGGCTCGGGCAGGTCGAGCCCTTCGCGGATCACTTCGGCGGCGCTGTCGCCGCAGCACAGATGCAGCACGGGAACGACCATCGCGACTCCCTCCGGATCGCGACTATAGCAACCCGATCGCGGCAGGACAGTGCGGCGCTACGACGTCACCGACTCGGCCTCGCCCGAGGGCTCTGCGGCGGCGGGCGGCGGACGCAGCAGCGTCGCGCCCAGCAGCGCCGCCAGGGCGGCGAAGCAGGCCCCGGCCAGGAACGCGGCCTGGTAGCCGCCGACCAGCGCGACCGGCTGGGCGGCGCCCTCGGCCAGCAGCCCGGCGGTGCGCGACGCCGCCAGGCTGGCCAGGATCGCCAGGCCCAGGCCCCCGCCCATCATGAAGGCGGTGTTGACCATGCCGGAGGCGAGGCCGGATTCGGTCGGCGCCACCTCGCTCATCGCCGCCAGCAGCACCGGGTTCAGCGCCATGCCGGCGCCGAGGCCGAGCAGCAGCATGCCGGGCAGCACATGCAGGGTGAAGCGACCGTCCACCGGGGCCCAGGCGAACAGCGCCAGCCCGGCCGCCAGCAGCAGCAGCCCGACCGCGATCGGCAGGCGGATGCCGAAGCGCATCACCAGCTTCGCCGACAGGCCGAGCGAGAAGGCCGCCATGATCAGGTTGGCCGGCAGGAAGGCGAGGCCGACCTCCATCGGGCCATAGCCCAGCACCTGCTGCATGTAGAGGGCGGACAGGAAGAACCAGGCGAACATGGCCGCGGCCCACAGCGTGCCGATGACGTTGGCGACGGCGACGCTGCGCAGCCGGAACAGGCCGAGCGGCATCAGCGGGGATGCCACCCGGGTCTCGATCACCAGGAAGACCGCCAGCAGCACCACAGCACTGCCGAGCAGCCCGAGGGTGCGGGCGGAGGTCCAGCCCACTTCGTTGCCGTTGACGATGGCATAGACGGCCAGCATCAGCGCCGCGGTCACGGTCACCGCCCCGGCGACATCGAGGTGCCGGGCCGCCTCGTTGCGGCCGCCGGCCGGCAGCAGCGCCAGCGACAGGGCGAAGACCGCGATGCCGATCGGCAGGTTGACCAGGAAGATCCAGTGCCAGCTCAGCGCGCCGGTCAGAAGCCCGCCCATCAGCACCCCGACGCTGCCGCCGCCGGCTGCGACGAAGCCGTAGACGCCCATCGCCTTGGCCCGGTCCGCCGGCTCCGTGAACAGGTCCATGATCAGCGACAGGGCGACGGCGGAGACGACGGCGCCGCCCAGCCCCTGCACTGCCCGGGCGGCGACCAGGACGCCCCGGCTGCCGGACAGGCCGCAGGCCAGAGACGCCAGGGTGAACAGGGCGAGGCCGATCAGGAACAGCCGGCGGTGGCCGAACAGGTCGCCCAGCCTTCCGCCCAGCAGCAGGAAGCCGCCGAAGGTCAGCATGTAGCCGTTCACCACCCAGGCGAGGGTCGATTCGGTGAAGCCGAGATCCGCCTTGATCGACGGCAGCGCCACGTTCACCACGGTCGTGTCCAGCACGATCATCAGCACGCCGAGGCACAGCACGCTCAGCGCCAGCCAGCGTCCGTTCCGGGGCGCTGCCGCACGAGATTCGGCAGGGCGGTCCGTCATGGCGTTCTCCCTTTCGCTGTGCCGTGCGATCGGCTGATCGGCCTTGGGGACGCAGCCATCGACACCGGGCCGCCGGATCGGCGGTCCCGTTTCTTAACTCATGGGTTTAGTATAGCGCCGCGGCAGGCCGGGGCAAGACCCCGTCACCCGGCGTCAGATCAGGCCCTCGTGCCGCAGCGCCAGCTGCACCGCCGGCCTTGCCTCCACCCGGTCGAAATAGGCCGGCAGCGGGTCCGGCAGCGGCAGCTTCAGCGCCTGGGCCCAGCGCAGCATGACGTAGAGATAGGCGTCGGCGACGCTCATCTCCCGGCCGAACAGATAGTCGCCGGACAGCCTCTCGGCGATATAGGCGAAGCGCTGCGCCGCCACCTCGTCGACGACCTGCTTCTCCTGGTCGCTGGTCGGGAAGATCGACCGGATCAGCAGCTTGTGCAGCTCGGCGCCGATGAAGCTCAGCATCTCGGCCAGCCGGACCCGCCCCAGCTCGCCGCCGGGCGCCAGCCGCGGGTCGCGCTCGGCCACCCAGGTCAGGATCGCGGCGTTCTCGGTCAGCACGGTACCGTCGTCCAGCACCAGCGCGGGGATGTAGCCCTTCGGGTTGACCCGGGTGAAGTCGTCACCCGATTCGGTGCGCCGGGTCGGGATGTCGACCTTGATCCGGTCGAACTCCAGCCCGGCCTCGTGCAGGGCGATGTGGTCGGCCAGGCTGCAGGCGCCGGGGGCGAGGTAAAGCTTCATGGCAAGGGCCTCCTCAATGTGCTGCCCGGCGCCGCAGCAGGGCGTCGAGCTTGTCCAGGATCTCGCGCCAGCCGGCCTCGCGGAATTGCGGCTGGTCGCCGCCGTCGAGAAAGGCCGCCTGCTCGGTGAAGACCAGCCGGGTGCCGGCCCCGTCCGGCAGCAGTTCGACCGTGCTCAGTGAGGCCGAGATCCGGGTCTCGCCACGATCCATGGTGTAGCTGAACACGATGCGCCGGTCCGGCACGATGTCGGCGTAGCGGGTCTCGTTGCGGTAGACCGGGTCGCCGGCCGGGCCGAAGCGGCTGGTCTCGATGCCACCGATGCGGAAGTCGAATCGCGGCTCCACCAGCGCCCAGCCCTCGCCGGGCGCGCCCCAGACCAGGCGGGCGGCGGGATCGGCCCAGGCCGCGAACACCCGGGACGGCGGCGCGTCGTAGCGGCGCTCGATGGTGAAGCTGCCGTGCTGCACGGATCGTTCGCTCATGCGTTTTCTCCCGGCGCAGTCTTGTTGCTTAAGTGATGGCTTCAGTATCATGGGGACCGGGCGGAGGCAAGGCGACCGCCGGCGGTTTTGACCTGGACCGTCGCGGCGGGGTAGAAGCAGCCCCTTCCGGTTCCTCATCACAACATGTCCGGTCGTTCGATGATCTCCATCAGCCAGCGCATCGCCGACGAGCTCTCCGTGCGCGAGGCCCAGGTCGCGGCCACGGTCGAACTGCTCGACGGCGGCGCGACCGTCCCCTTCGTCGCCCGCTACCGCAAGGAAGCGACGGGCGGGCTGGACGATATCCAGCTGCGCACGCTGGATGAGCGGCTGCGCTATCTGCGCGAGCTGGAGGAGCGGCGGAAGACGATCCTCGACAGCATCGCCGAGCAGGGCAAGCTGGACGACGCGCTGCGCGCGCAGATCGAGGCGGCCGAGACCAAGGCCCGGCTCGAGGACATCTACCTGCCCTACAAGCCGAAGCGCCGGACCAAGGCAATGATCGCCCGCGAAGCAGGGCTGGAGCCGCTGGCCGACGGCCTGCTGGGCGACCCCGAGCGCGATCCGCAGGAGGCGGCGGCCGCCTTCGTCGACGCCGAGAAGGGCGTGGCCGACGCGGCCGCGGCGCTGGACGGCGCCCGCTCGATCCTGGTCGAGCGCTTCGGCGAGGATGCCGACCTGATCGGCGCCCTGCGCGAGGAGGCGTGGACCCGCGGCCGGCTGCTGTCCAAGGTGCGCGAGGGCAAGCAGCAGGCGGGCGCCAAGTTCTCCGACTATTTCGACTATGCCGAGAAGCTGACCAAGCTGCCCTCGCACCGCATCCTGGCCCTGTTCCGGGGCGAGAAGGAGGAGGTGCTGTCGCTGACCCTCGAGCCGGAGGAAGTGCCCGACTCGGCGGACCGCAAGACCCCTGGCCTGTACGAACAGCGCATTGCCAACCGCTTCGGCGTTGTCGACCAGGGCCGGCCGGGCGATGCCTGGCTGGGCGAGACGGTGCGCTGGGCCTGGCGCACCAAGATCCTGGTGCATCTCGACATCGACCTCCGGCTGCGCCTGTGGCAGGCGGCGGAGGAGGAGGCGGTCAAGGTCTTCGCCGGCAACCTGCGCGACCTGCTGCTGGCGGCGCCGGCCGGCACCCGCGCCACCATGGGGCTCGACCCCGGCTTCCGCACCGGGGTGAAGGTCGCCGTGGTCGACGCCACCGGCAAGGTCGTCGCCACCACCGCGATCTTCCCGCATGAGCCGCAGAAGCGCTGGGACGATTCGATCGCCACCCTGGCCACCCTGGCCCAGGCGCATGGCGTCGACCTGGTCGCCATCGGCAACGGCACGGCGTCGCGCGAGACCGACAAGTTGGCCGCCGAGCTGATGAAGCGGCACCCGGAGCTGACGCTGACCAAGGCGGTGGTGTCGGAGGCCGGAGCCTCGGTCTACTCCGCCTCGGCCTTCGCCTCGCAGGAGTTGCCGGAGCTCGACGTGACGCTGCGCGGCGCGGTGTCGATCGCGCGCCGGCTGCAGGACCCGCTGGCCGAGCTGGTGAAGATCGACCCGAAATCGATCGGCGTCGGCCAGTACCAGCACGACCTCAGCGGGACCAGGCTGTCGCGCTCGCTCGACGCCGTGGTCGAGGATTGCGTGAACGCGGTCGGGGTCGACCTCAACACCGCCTCGGCGCCGCTCTTGGCCCGGGTCTCCGGCGTCGGCGAGGGCCTGGCCCAGAACATCGTGCAGCACCGCGACGCCAACGGCCCGTTCCGAATCCGCGCGGCGCTGAAGGACGTGCCGCGGCTCGGGCCCAAGGCGTTCGAGCAATGCGCCGGCTTCCTGCGCATCCCGAACGGCGACGACCCGCTCGACGCCTCCGGCGTGCACCCGGAGGCCTATCCGGTGGTGCGCCGGATCATCGAGGCCACCGGCGGTGAGATCAAGGCGCTGATCGGCGACACCACGGCCCTGCGCGGGCTGGAGCCGGAGCGCTTCACCGATGACAGCTTCGGCGTGCCGACGGTGACCGACATCCTGCGCGAGCTGGAGAAGCCGGGCCGCGACCCGCGCCCGGCCTTCAAGACCGCCACCTTCAAGGAGGGCGTCGAGAAGCTGAGCGACCTGCAGCCCGGCATGGTGCTGGAAGGCGTGGTCACCAACGTCGCGGCCTTCGGCGCCTTCGTCGACATCGGCGTGCACCAGGACGGTCTGGTGCACATCTCGGCGATGTCGAAGACCTTCGTGAAGGACCCGCGCACGGTGGCCAAGCCGGGCGACGTGGTGAAGGTCAAGGTGCTGGAGGTCGACCCGCAGCGCAAGCGCATCGGCCTGACCATGCGGCTCGACGACGACGGCCAGTCCCGCCCGCCGCGCCGCGAGGGCGGCGCCCCCGGCGCGCGGCCCGAGGGTCGAGCCGATGGCCGGCGGGACGAGCGGCCGCGGCCCCAGCAGCAAGGCCGGCCTGGGCAGCCGGGCCAGGGCGGCCAGAGTCAGGGCGGCCAGGGCCGCGGGGACCAGAGTCAGGGCGCGCAGAATCAGGGGGGGCAGGGCCGCGGCGGTCAGGGTCAGCAACGGCACGGCCGACCAAGCCAGGACTCGGGGTCGCAGCGTCCGCCTCAGGCGAAGCCGCAGCACCAGACCCAACAGAAGCCGCGTACCCCGGCGCCGGAGCCCGACGGTGCTATGGCCGAAGCCCTGCGCCGCGCCGGCCTGGTGGGCAGCAAGCGGAGCTAGGGGCATTCGGCGACCGCGCCGGTTCTCGCCTCTTCCTCAGGCGAGAATTTTTCAGAATCCCCGTCATCCCCGCGACAGGGGGGATCTCCCAACTCATTGACCGGAAAGAGATTTCCGCTTGCGCGGGAATGACGATCAAGAGTTTGGGCACTTGTTAACGCAATGTTCATTGCGTGACCGCTTGCACATCGTTCATGATATGTTCTATGAAGACCGCGCAGTCCGTTCCCACCCCGCAGCCGGCGATGCCGGGCCTCGACCCCGAGCGGGCCGAGCGGGCGGCGCGCATGCTCGACCGCTTCGCCGAGATGGCGATGGAGCAGGCCGAGGCGATGCATCAGGCTGTCCTGGCCGCGGCCAAAGCCGGTGACGCCGGCGGAGCCAAGGAGTTCAGCCTCGCCTTCGACCGCGTCGGCCGCAGCCTGCGCCGCGCCCTGGCGCTGCAGGTCCATCTCGCCCGGAAGGTCCGCGAGGCTGCCGACAAGGCCGCCGAGGCCAGTGCCCGGGTCGAGCTGAAGGAGCGCCGCCGGCGGCAGGTGGCGCGTGTCGTCACCAGCTCGATCACCACCGACCCCAATTTAGACGCCGGGGAGAGGCTGCTGGCCGCGACCGAGACCTGGGGGCGGCTGCTCGAGAAGGACGACATCGACGCCGCCCTCGCTCTGGCCGACCACCCGATCGAGGAGATCATCCTCCGGCTCTGCCGCGACATCGATGTCCAGCCCGAATTCATCCTGATGGCCGACCCGGACGCCAAGGCCCAGGCGCCGGCCAAGGACGACAGCGCGACCGACGAGCACGGGCTGCGCTTCTGGCCGCGCACCGGGCGCGACTACGCCCGCTACTCGCGCAAGCAATCCATCATGGGCGGCCCGTTCTATTGGTTCGACAACGACACCAGGACCCGCCACGACCGCCTGCCCTGGGAACCGGAGCCCAAGCCGGAGCCGGACGACGCCGACGACGCCTGAGCGCTGCCGGACATCGTCACTGCCATCTCTGCCGTTCACCGGCCCGCCCAGCCTTTCACTCTCCCCCTCCCCTTACGGGAGGGGGCAGGGGAGGGGACTCATTTTGCTTTCGTCCCGAGCGATCCGGCGGAGTTCTGAAAAGGTCCCGCAAGCGGGAGAGGCGATCTGTTCGTATGCCCGTCGCCCGATCCCGCCCACCGATATGTAGATGCCCAAGCGCAAGAGGTCGGGAGAATGAAACGGGAAGGGCTTCGTCAGGCGGTCGCGCTACCCTTGCCAGCGGCGGAACAGCACGCTGGCGTTGACGCCGCCGAAGCCGAAGCCGTTCGACAGGGCGTGCTCGATCCGGCCAGGCCGGGCCTCCAGCGCCACGAGGTCGATGCCGGGGGCGTCCGGGTCGGGGTTCTCCAGGTTCAGCGTCGGCGGCATGATCTGGTCGCGCAGCGCCAGCACAGTGAACACGGCCTCCAGCCCGCCGGCCGCACCCAGCAGGTGGCCGGTGGCGGATTTGGTGGCGCTGACCGCCACCGTCCCGCCGGTGCCGAACAGGGTCCGGATCGCCGCCATCTCGCCCTTGTCGCCGACCGGGGTGGAGGTGGCGTGGGCGTTCAGGTGCTGCACGTCGCCGGGCTCGATCCCGCCCTGCGCCAGCGCGATCTCCATCGCCCGGCGGGCGCCGTCGCCATCCTCCGGCCCGGCGGTCATGTGATAGGCGTCGGCGGTGGTGCCATAGCCGATCAGCTCCGCGATGGGCCGGGCGCCGCGGGCCAAAGCGTGGTCCAGTGCCTCGATCACCATCAGCCCGGCCCCCTCGCCCATGACGAAGCCGTCGCGGGCCTGGTCGAAGGGGCGGGAGGCGCGCTCCGGCGTCTCGGTGAAGCCGGTCGACAGGGCCCGGGCGGCGGCGAAGCCGCCCAGGCTGACCCGGTCGATGCAGGCCTCGGTGCCGCCGCACAGCGCCACGTCGACCTCGCCGGCGCGGATCATCCGGGCGGCGTCGCCGATGCCCTGCACCCCGGCGGCGCAGGCGGTCACCGGCGCGCCCAGCGGGCCCTTGAAGCCGTGGCGGATCGAGACTTGGCCGGCGGCCAGGTTGACCAGGAAGGCCGGCACGGTGAAGGGCGACAGCCGGCGCACGCCGCGCTGGTCGACCGTGCGCACCGCCTCGACGATCGAGGGGAAGCCGCCGACGCCCGACGCGATCACGGTGGCGGTGCGCTGCCGCGCCCGCTCATCCGTCGGCCGCCAGCCGGACTGGGCCACCGCCTCCTCCGCCGCCGCCATGGCGAACTGGATGAAGCGGTCCATCTTCTTCTGGTCCTTCGGCGGCACCGCCGCGTCTGGGTCGAAGCCGGCCTCGGGGTCCTCGGCGATCGACGGCACCACGCCGCCGACCTTGGCGGCGAGGTCCACCACCATCTCCTCCGGCAGGCGGCGCAGGCCGGACCGGCCGGCCAGCAGCCGGCGCCAGCTCGCCTCGACGCCATTGGCCAGGGGCGACACCGCGCCCATTCCGGTGACGACTATGCGGCGCATCTCAGTCTCTCCTCAGGCCGGGACGGCGGTGCCGTCGCGGCTGTTCCGGCGGGCCGCGCCGGCCCGGCGCTCCAGGATCCCGGCGAGCCGATCCCGGTAGGCGGGCCGGGCGTCGGGCCCCAGGCGGAACTCCGCCGTCTCCTGGGTGATCGGCGTGCCGCTGCGCCGGTCGATCAGGACCGGCTCCATCGGCTGGCCGTCGGCGCGGCCGGTCACCTGCACCAGCACCTTGCCGCCGGTGGCGTGCCGGCCGCCCCAGGCGCCCAGCGCCGCCAGCACCGGGAACACGTCCCGGCCGGCGGCGGTCAGCCGGTACTCATGGCGCAGCGGCCGCTGCGAATAGGCGTGGCGCTCCAGCAGGCCGGCCTCGGTCAGCCGCTTCAGCCGCCGCGCCAGCATGTTCGGGGCGATGCCCAGGCTGTGCTGGAACTCGTCGAAGCGGGTCAGGCCGATGAAGGCGTCGCGCAGGATCAGCAGGCTCCACCACTCCCCCAGCGCGTCGAGGGAGCGGGCGATCGGGCAATCCATGCCGGCGAAGCTGGTGCGCTGCATGGCGCCAGGGGTAGCGCAGTCGCTTGCATCATGCAAGCGATGCGAAACGGGCGGATCAGGCAGATCGTGCCGGCCCGGTATAGAAGTCCGGCCAGTGGCGGCGGGCATGATCGCCGTCGGCGGCGAAAACGTGGCAGCTGTCCAGCAGCACCGGCCGCTTCCCGGCCTCGGCCGCACGCTCGCGCGACAGGATCGGGAACACGGTCTGGAACGCCGTGGTCGCCATCGGCCCGAGCAGCTCGACCAGATGGGTGCAGCCCCTGGCGCCGCCCAGCCGCTCCTTCACCGCCAGGGTGAAGCCGGGGCGGATGCGCAGCCCCACCAGCGCCTGGAAGCTCGGCGTGATCTCCGGGCACAGGGCGTAAGGGCCGTGCTCGGTCGCCGCCTCGACCGCAACGATGGTCAGGCTGTCGTCGACGGTCAGCCGAAGCCGCATCTGGTGCAGCGGCTCGCCGGGCGTGATGGTGCCGCGGAACTCGTTGCGGAACTCGTAGTGCTTGGTGTCGACCAGATGGCCCTCGATGTCCCACAGCCCGTCGGCGCGGCGGAACCCGTCGCAGGTGACCCGGCGGGTGTGGATCGGCTCGCGCGCGGCGGGGGCGGAGAGGGGCATCGGGTCAGCTTTCTTCGGGCTCGACCTCGGCCGGCGGGGTGACGCGCACCGCGGTGATCTGGTTGCGCTGCCGCCGCAGGATCTCGAAGCGGAAGCCGTGGAAGGTGAAGGCCTGGCCGACCTCCGGCAGGTGCCGCGCCTCATGCAGCACCAGCCCGGCGATGGTCGAGGCCTCGTCGTCCGGCAGCCGCCATTCGAAGCGGCGGTTCAGGTCGCGGATGGTGACCGTGCCGTCGATCAGGAAGCTGCCATTGGCCTGCGGGCGGACGCCGGCCACCGGCAGATCGTGCTCGTCGACGATGTCGCCGACGATCTCCTCCAGGATGTCCTCCAGCGTCACCACACCCTTCAGGTCGCCGTACTCGTCGACCACGATGGCGAAATGCTCGCGCCGGGTGCGGAAGGCGTGCAGCTGGTCCAGCAGGCTGGTGGTGTCCGGGATGAACCAGGGCCGGGTGGCGATGCGGCGGATGTCCACCCGATCCGGGTCGCCGCCGGCGGCCTGCAACGCCCGCAGCACATCCTTGGCGTGCAGCACGCCGATGATGTTCTCCAGCCCGCCCTGGCACAACGGCATGCGGGTGTGCGGGCTGTTCAGCATCGCCGCCACCACCTCGCGCGGGGTCAGCTCGACATCGATCGCCTCGACTCTGCGGCGATGGGTCATGATCTCGGAGACGTAGACGTCGCCGAGGTCGAGGATCGAGCGCAGCATCTGCCGCTCCTGCGCCACCTCGGCCTCGCTGCCGCGATGCAGCTCGATGGCGCCGCGCAGCTCGTCGACATAATCGGCCAGCCCGACCCGGTGCGGGTCGGCGCCGAACAGCCGCAGCACCCCGCGCACCAGCCAATTCACCAGCCGCACCACCGGGCCCAGCAGCCGCACCACGCCGCGCACCGAGGGCGCCACCGACAGCGCCGCCCGGTCGGCATGGCTGATGGCGTAGGTCTTCGGCAGCACCTCGGCGAAGACCAGGATCAGCACGGTCATCACCAACGTGGCCACCGGCACGGCCGGGGCGCCGAGCAGCGAGACCAGCAGGCTGGTGGCGAGCGAGGAGGCCAGGATGTTGACCAGCGTGTTGCCCAGCAGCAGGGCGCCGATCAGCCGCTCCTTCTGCTCGCGCAACCGGTTGACGATGCCGGCCCGCTTCAGCCCGTGCGTCTCCAGCTGGTGCATCCGCGCCCGGCTGGCGGCGGTCAGTGCCGTCTCGGAGCCGGCGAAGTAGGCCGAGACCACGAGCAGGACGACGATCCCGGCGAGGTGGAGCAGGAGGACGAGATCGTCGGACATGGGGGATCAGGCGGCGATGGCGTCGGCCAGCACCGCGGTGACCGGGTCGGCCGGCACCTCGCTGGTGACGAAGGCCTGGCCGATGCCGCGCACCAGGATGAAGGTCATGCGCCCGTCCCGGACCTTCTTGTCGCGGGTCATGTGGTGCAGCAGGGCGCCGACCGACCAGGCGCGGTCGCGGGCCGGGCGGGTCGGCAGGCCGACCGCCTCCAGATGACGCACCAGCCGGTCGCGGTCGGCGGCCGGGCACTGGCCGAGGCGGGCGGACAGGTCGAAGGCCATGACCATGCCGATCGCCACCGCCTCGCCATGCAGCAGCGCGTCGCCATAGCCGGTCTCGGCCTCCAGCGCATGGCCGAAGGTGTGGCCGAGATTCAGCAGGGCGCGCCGCGCCGCCTCGCGCTCGTCCTCACCGACGATCTCGGCCTTCATCTCGCAGCTGCGCTTCACGGCCTTGATCATGGCGTCGCCATCGCCGGCCAGCAGCTTCGGGCCGTTCTCCTCGAGCCAGGCGAAGAAGCCGGCGTCGCCCAGCGCGCCGTACTTCGCCACCTCGGCATAGCCGGCGCGCAGCTCCCGCGCCGGCAGGGTGGCCAGCAGGGCGGTGTCGGCCAGCACCAGCAGCGGCTGGTGGAAGGCGCCGATCAGGTTCTTGCCGTGCTTGCTGTTGACCCCGGTCTTGCCGCCGACCGAGCTGTCGACCTGGGCCAGGAGCGTGGTCGGAATCTGCACGAAGTCGAGGCCGCGCAGCGCCGTCGCCGCGGCGAAACCGGCCAGGTCGCCGACCACGCCGCCGCCGAGGGCGACCAGCAGCGTGCCGCGCTCGATCCCCAGCGCCAGAATCCGGTCCAGCAGCTCGGCCAGGACGGTCATCGACTTGGTCGCCTCGCCCGGTGGCACGGTCAGGGTCTCGGCCGCGATCCCGGCCGCGGCCAGCGACGCCTCCAGCGCCGCGCCGTGCAGCCCGGCCACCCGGGCGTCGGCGATCACGATCACCCGCTTGCCTCGGCCCAGCGCGGCGATGCGCTGCCCGGCCTCGGCCAGGGTGCCGGGGCCGATGACGATGTCGTAGCTGCGCGGGCCCAGCCCGACGCGGATGGTCTCTCGTGTCATCTCAGGGATTCAATCTGCCTGCCCCGCATGGGCTGTTTCGGTCGCGGCGGCCTCGGCCGCCAGATGGGCGTCAAGCGTGGCCAGCACCCGGTCGACCGTCTCCTCGACCGGGCCGTCGCGGCTCTCCACCGTCATGTCGGCCAGGGCATAGACCGGGTAGCGCCGCTCCATCAGCCCTTCCAGCAACGCCTTCGGGTCGCCTTGGCGCAGCAGCGGCCGGTTGCCGCGCTTGGCGGTGCGCGCCGCCAGCACCGCCAGCTCCGCCTTCAGCCAAACCGACAGGCCGTGCTCGGCGATCACCGTCCGGGTCTGCGGGTCCATGAAGGCGCCGCCGCCGGTCGACAGCACCTGCACCGGGTCGTGCATCAGCCGGGCGATCACCCGCCGCTCCAGGTCGCGGAAGGCGGGCTCGCCATAGCGCTCGAAGATGTCCGGGATGGTGCAGCCGGCCGCCGCCTCGATCTCGTGGTCGGCATCGATGAAGCCCAGCCCCAGCCGCGCGGCCACGCGCTTGCCCACCGCGGTCTTGCCGGCGCCCATCAGGCCGACCAGAACGAGGGTACGGGGCAAGGGACGGTGCAGCGTGGTGATCATCGATCCTCTTCCGGGGCCCGCCCAATCTATCTCAGGCAGGCGTGGCTGGCAGGGCGAGGCGATTTGCCGCCGCCCTGCCGACCGCCTAAGATAGGGTTGCGCCGGGCCCGCCGCATCTGCTTTCTCCAGCCCTGGCCCGCGCATCGGCCTGAATTCACATCTGTCAGGGGTCCGTCTTGTCCCGTCGTCGTTCGAAGTCCCGCTTTTCGCAGAGTTCCGGTGGCGGCGGTGGCGGCGGCCTCGGCCGGGTGCTGGCGATCGCCGTGCTGCTGGTCATCGTCGGCGGCGGGGTGGCACTCGCGGTGATCGACTTCCGGCCGCCGACCCAGACGGTCGAGAAGGTCATCCCGAACGACAAGTTCAAATAGCGCAGTGACCGAGGCCGCAGCCCCGAAGCGCCGCCGCGGCCGGCCGCCGGCGCCGCGGCTGCTGCCCCCGCCTGCGGTCGAGGCCTTCCTTGACATGCTGGTGGCCGAGCGCGGCGCCGCCGCCAACACCCGCGAGGCCTATGGCCGCGACCTGCTCGACCTGAACCGCTTCCTCGAGGGCCGCGGCGGCGCCGTCGACCGCGCCGTGACTGAGGATCTGCGCGCCTATCTCGGCGATCTGGCGCGGCGCGAGGGTGCGAAAGGCGGCCGCACCGCTGCGCGCACCGCGGCCCGCCGTCTGTCGGCGATGCGGCAGTTCTACCGCTTCCTGGTGTCGGAGGGCCGGCGCCAGGACGATCCCTCCGCCGCGCTCGATTCCCCGGCGCTCGGCCGGCCGCTGCCGAAGCTGCTGTCCGAGACCGAGGTCGAGGGCCTGATCGGCGCCATCTCGGGCCTGTTCGCCGATCCGGAGCGGCTGGCCGAGGGGCTGCGCCTGCTGGCCCTGCTCGAGACCCTCTATGGCGGGGGCTTGCGCGTGTCCGAACTGGTCGGGCTGCCGCTCTCGGCCCTGGGGCGGGACGGGCGGGTGCTGATCGTCCGCGGCAAGGGCGACAAGGAACGGCTGGTGCCGCTGTCGGAACCCGCGCGCGACGCCATCGTCGCGTATCTGCCGCATCGCGGCGTGTTCTTCGTCAAGGGCCGCGACCGCGGCTTCCTGTTCCCGTCGCGCACCGCGCGGGGCGGCTGCCTGACCCGGCAGCGATTCGGCCAGTTGCTGAAGGACCTCGCGGTCGAGGCCGGGATCGAGCCCAGCCGGGTCAGCCCTCACGTGCTGCGCCACGCCTTCGCCACCCATCTGCTGTCGCACGGTGCCGATCTGCGCTCAGTCCAGACCATGCTCGGCCATGCCGACATCGCCACGACCCAGATCTACACCCATGTGCTGGGCGACCGGCTGCAGAGCCTGGTGGCCTCGGCCCATCCGTTGGCCAAGGCCAGGCGGCCTTAGCTCAGAGGCCCGGCGAAGCTCCACAGCCGATTCGCCAGGAACCCCCAGGCCAGCACCACCAGTGTGGTCGCGGCCTGGGCCGGCAGATAGGGTGTACCGAGCCGGCCGACCAGCAGCGCCATCAGCAGGCCGGTCCAGGCGAAGCCGCCGGCGGCGACCAAAGCGAATCGCCAGGCCGCCTCGCGGTGCGGCCGGCCGCCGGCGAAGGTCAGCCGGCGATTCAGCGCATAGGAGACGAGGCCGCCGGCGACATAGCCGGCGAGCGTCGCCGGCAGCGGCGTTGCGGTGCCCGATTCGACCAGCCCGGCCAACACGGCATAGTGCATGGCGGTCGCCACCAGCCCGACTGCCGCATAGCGGGCGAACTGAAGGGGCATTTCTGGAATCTGGACGGCCTGCATTCGGCCTGTCCTGGCACGACGCCCGGCCGGCGTCACATGTCATTGCGGTAAGCCGGCTTCAGCATTTGCATTGACAGCCAGGCCCGGTTGCGGTTTCGCTGTCGTCGCTGAGTCCTCTTGGAACGGAACGACGTGATCCTGCTGCCCCCGACGCTGCGACGACGACGCCTGCAGCCCGCCCTTCGCGGCGCGGTGGCCTGAGGCGTTCCGGGGTGCCTGCGACACCATGATGCGGGCAGGACGGAAGCCGGTCGGCGCGCGAACCGACGCTCTCCGTTCCAAGGATCCTTCTCCAGTGTATCTCCTGAAGACCGAACGGCCGCGGGATGCGGCCGAAGTCGATGCTCTGCTCGACCTCGCCTTCGGCCCGAACCGGCAGACCAAGGTCTCGTACCGCTATCGCCAGGGCATCGCGCCGATGCGTGGCCTGTGCTTCGTGGTGCGCGAGGACGGCCGGCCCAGCGGCCGGATCCTGGGCTCGATCCGCTACTGGCCGATGCTGGTCGAGCCGGGCCTGCCGACGCTGCTGCTCGGCCCCCTGGCGGTGCGGCCGGAGCTGCGCGGCGCCGGCGTCGGCGCCGCCCTGATGCGCGGCAGCATGAAGCGGGCGGCCGATATGGGCCACCGCATGGTGCTGCTGGTCGGCGACCTCGCCTATTACGCCCGCTTCGGCTTCCAGCCGGCGGCCCCGCTGGGCTTCGTCATGCCGGACGAGCAGCCGCACCGGCTGCTGGTGGCGGAGCTTCGGCTGGGCGCGCTGGAGGATGGACCGGGCGGCACGCTGGTGCGGGCAGACGCCGCGGTCAGCCTTGCACAGATTTCGGTCTCAATGCGCGCGGCCCTGTGTTAGACAGCCCCCCGATCCCGAGGGCCAGTCTCAACGCGGAATGAAGACCTTTCTCGAATTCGAAAAGCCGATCGCCGAGATCGAAGCCAAGATCGAGGAGCTTCGGCACATCACCGACGCCGGCGAGCTCAACATCGCCGACGAGGTCTCCCGGCTTCAGACCAAGGTCGACAAGCTGCTGCGGGACACCTATCGCGGGCTGACGCCGGCGCAGAAGGTGCAGGTCGCGCGGCATCCGAATCGGCCGCATGCGCTCGACTACATCCAGGGCCTGATCACCGAGTTCCAGCCGCTGGCGGGCGACCGCGCCTTTGCCGAGGACCGCGCCATCATCGGCGGCCTCGGGCGGTTCCAGGGCCGCTCGGTGGTGGTGCTCGGGCAGGAGAAGGGCAACGACACCGAAAGCCGCATCCGGCACAATTTCGGCATGGCCAAGCCTGAGGGCTACCGCAAGGCGCAGCGCCTGCTCGACCTGGCCGACCGCTTCCACCTGCCGGTGATCACCTTCGTCGACACCGCCGGCGCCTATCCCGGCGTGGCGTCGGAGGAGCGCGGCGTGGCCGAGGCCATCGCCAAGTCGATCGAATCCTGCCTCAGGGTGCAGGTGCCGCTGGTCTCGGTGGTGATCGGCGAGGGCGGCTCGGGCGGCGCCATCGGCATCGCCGTGGCCGACCGGGTGCTGATGCTCGAGCACTCGATCTATTCGGTGATCTCGCCGGAAGGCTGCGCCTCGATCCTGTGGCGCAGCAGCGCGCAGAGCCAGGAGGCCGCGGCCGCCCTGAAGCTGACGGCGCAGGACCTGAAGCAGCTCGGCGTGATCGACGGCGTGGTCGAGGAGCCGGTCGGCGGCGCCCACCGGTTCCCGCAGCAGGCGATCGGCGCCGTCGGCGACGCGATCGGGTCGGCGCTGGCCGGGCTGATCGACCTAGACGGCAAGACCCTGCGCGGCAAGCGGCGCGAGAAGTTCCTGGCGATCGGCCAGAACCTGGGCTGACCGCTCTACCGAATACGCATCCGTCATCGCGAGCCCGTAAGGGCGTGGC
>NZ_JBQJIK010000092.1:0-28297 GCF_052078665.1 Inquilinus sp. CA228
CCTGGCGCTGCTGGTGCCGTCGCTGCTGGTCGAGCAGGCGCTGGCGGAGGCCGCCGGGCTGCCGGTCGCCGAGCTGGAGCCGGAGCTGGCGGCACTGCTGCTCGAGGCCGTGCTGTCGGACCTGCTGCCGGTGCTGGAAGCGGCGGCCGGAGTGCCGATCGCGATCGAGAGCGTCGGCCTGGCGCCGGCCTTTGCGCCCGCCTTCCGCTGCGCCGTCGCCATCCGCCACGCTTTTGCCGAGACGGCGCTGCACCTCGCCGCCGATGCCGCCGCCGGCCCGGCCCTGCGCCGCCTGATCGGCGCCGCACCGGCCCGGCCCGCGCCCTGCGCCGGGCTGCCGGTGCCGCTGGCCATCCGCATCGGCGCGGTGCGGCTGAGCCTGGCCGAGTTCAAAGGGATCGCGCCCGGCGACGTCGTCTTTCCCGATGTCGCCTGTCCGCCCGGCGAGGCGCTGGTGGTCTATGGCGAGGGCTGGTCGCATGCGGCGAAGCACGACCGCGGTACGGTCACGGTCGCGGGGCCGCGGCGGCCCCTGGCCCTGCAGGATGGAGGTGGATGGATGGCGGATCCCGACAGCGATGCCGCGGCGCCGCCGGCGGAGCGGCTGGACCAGCTTCCGGTGACGCTGGTGTTCGAGCTGGGGCGCAGCGAGCTGCCGCTGGCCGCGGTGCAGGGCCTGGCCCCCGGCGCGGTCATCCCGCTCGGCCGCGACCCGGGCGAGGCGGTCGACATCGTCGCCAACGGGCGGCGCATCGGCCGCGGCGAGATCGTGCGGATCGAAAACGAGCTGGGCGTGCGCGTGGTGCGGCTGTTCGGCGATGAATGAGGCGCCGCCGGATGTCCTGCCGCTCCTCGGCATCGTCACGCTGGTCAGCCTGGTGCCGTTCCTGGTCGTCACCCTCACCGCCTTCCTGAAGATCTCGGTGGTCATGCTGCTGCTGCGCAACGCGCTCGGCATCCAGCAGACGCCGCCGAACATGGTGCTGTACGGCATCGCCCTGATGCTGACGATCTACATCACCGGGCCGGTGATCGCGGAGGTCTATGCCCGGGTCAGCGACCCGGCGCTGAGGCTGCGCAGCATGCAGGACTGGCAGGCGGTGATCCAGTCGGCGATCGAGCCGGTGCGCGCCTATCTGATGCGCTTCACCGACCCGGCGGAGCGCGACTTCCTGCTCTCGGCCACCGCCCGGGTCTGGCCGCCGGAGGCCAGCGCCGCGGCGACGCCGAACGACATGGTCATCCTGATCCCGTCCTTCGTCATCTCCGAGCTGACCCGGGCCTTCGAGATCGGCTTCCTGCTGTACCTGCCCTTCATCGTCATCGACCTGATCGTCTCGGCGATCCTGATGGCGATGGGCATGATGATGGTGTCTCCGCTGGCGATCTCGGTGCCGTTCAAGCTGTTCCTGTTCGTCATGGTCGACGGCTGGTCGCGCCTGCTGCACGGCCTGATCCTGAGCTACAGCAGCTGAGGCGGCGATGAACCAGGCGGTGATCTCGCATCTGCTGCAGGAGGCGCTGACCCTGACGCTGCTGCTGTCGCTGCCGGCGCTCGCCATCGCCGCCGCGGTCGGCCTGCTGGTCGGCCTGTTCCAGGCCGTGACCCAGATCCAGGACCAGACCCTGCCGATGGCGATCAAGGTGATCGCCGTGGTGCTGGCCCTGGTGCTGCTGGGCCCGATGCTGGCCAGCCCGCTGGTCCGCTACACCGACCGGATCTTCACCGACTTCCCGGCGATCACCCGCGGCGCGATCCCGGCAGACGCCGCGCCGCCCTGATGCTCGAATCCTTCCGGCTCCTGGCCGAGCTGATCGGGCCCTATGTCACCGCCGTCTCGATCGGCATCGCCCGCCCGATCGCCTTGGCCGCGGTGCTGCCGATGTTCTCCTGGCTCGGCCTCACCGGCATCCTGCGCAGCGCGGTGATGATCGCCATCGCCCTGCCGATGGCGTCGCAGGTCACCTCGGAGCTGGCGGTGCTGACGCCGCTGCAGCCCGGCCAGATGCTGATGCTGGTGGCCAAGGAGGCGGTGATCGGCCTCCTGCTCGGCCTGCTGTTCGGCCTGCCCTTCTGGGCGGTGGAGGCGGCGGGCGAGCTGATCGACATGCAGCGCGGCGTCATGGGCGCCTATCTGCTCGACCCCAACGCCTCGGGCCAGGCCTCGCCGGTCGGCACGCTGTTCGTGCTGGTGCTGCTGGCCCTGTTCTTCGCCGGCAACGGCCTCGGGGTGGTGGCCGAGGCGCTCTACACCAGCTACGCCCTGTGGCCGGTGACCGAGCTGCTGCCGCCCTTCACCGGTGAGACGCCGACGCTGCTGCTCGGCCTGCTCGACCACGTGGTCCGGCTCGGCCTGCTGCTCGCGGTGCCGCTGGTGATCGTGATGCTGCTGGCCGACATCGCGCTCGCCGTGATCGGCCGGATGGCGCCGCAGCTCAATGTCTTCGACCTGTCGCTGTCGGTGAAGTCGGCGGCGCTGGTGCTGGTGCTGCCGATCTACGCCATCTTCCTGGTGCCCTATTTCAACGACAGCCTGGGCTCGATGCGCGGCGTGCTCGACCTCGCCCGGACGGTGCTGCCGTGAGCCAGCAGACCAGCGAGGACAAGAGCCTTCCCGCCAGCGCCAAGAAGCTGGCGGACGCCCGGGGCAAGGGCCAGGTGGCGCACAGCCGCGATCTGGTCACGGTGGTCGCGCTCGTTGCCGGCTTCCTCTATCTCGGGGTCGAGGGGTCGGCGATCATGGAGGCGTTCCGCGCCATCCTGACCGAGCCGATCGCCCTGACGGCCAAGCCGTTCGACCAGAGCTACACCATCATCCCGACCCTGCTGTCGCTGGCGGCCAAGATCGTCGCGCCGCTGGTGCTGGTCATCGTCGTCGCCAGCGTCCTCGCCAATGTCGGCTTCCTGCGCGGCATCCCGTTCTCGTTCGACCCGCTGGTGCCGCGCGGCGACAAGATCAACCCGGTCAGCGGCTTCCAGCGGCTGTTCAGCCTGCGCAACCTGCTGGAGTTCGTGAAAGCGGTGGTGAAGGCCTGCACCCTCCTGGGGGTGATCGGGCTGCTCGCCCTCGGGGCGCTGCGGGCGGTGCTGGTGACGCCGCAATGCGGCCGCGACTGCATCGGCCTGGTGCTGGTGGCGACGCTGAAGCCGGTGCTGATCGGCATCATCGCGGTGCTGCTGGTCTTCGCCCTGATCGACATGCTGCTGCAGCGCTGGCTGTTCCAGCGCGACCAGCGGATGACCCGCAGCGAGATGAAGCGCGAGCGCAAGGAGCAGGAGGGCGACCCGTTCATCCGCAGCACCCGGCGGCAGTTGCATCGCGGCCTGGCCCGCGGCGAGGGCGGATCCTCCGCGCCGACGCTGTTCGTCACCGACGGCGCGGTCACCGTCGGCATCCGCTTCGTCCCCGGCGAGACCTCGGTGCCGATGCTGGTCAGCAAATCGTTCAAGGCCGGCATGGCCAACGTGCCGATGGAGACGGCGCCGCTGCTGGCGCGGCAGTTGCACGCCGAGGGCAAGATCGGCGAGGCCATCCCGAACGAGCATTTCGACGCCCTGGCCCGGATCCTGCTGCGGCTCGGCGCGGTGTGACGCCCCCGTCGTCCCCCGTCCTGCGCTATGGTCGGGCGACGAGAGCGGGAGACGCGCGATGGAGTCGAAGGAAGCGCCGCGGCCGGTGGCGGAGATCGCCAGCTACCACGCCCATGTCTATTTCGACCCGATTGCGACCCGCGACTGGGCCGAGCGGCTGCGCGGCTGGATCGGCGAGCGCTTCCGCGTCCGCCTCGGCCGCTGGCACGAGGTCAGGGTCGGGCCGCACGACCAGGCGATGTTCCAGGTCTCCTTCGCCACAGAGCTGTTCGCGACGCTGGTGCCCTGGCTGATGCTGAACCATGGGGGCTTAAGCATCCTGGTCCATCCCAACACCAGCAACCCGCGCCGGGACCATCTGGTCGACCCGGTCTGGATCGGGACGCCGCTGCCGGTGCATGGCGGTGTCCTGCCCGAGGAGGACGAGGCCGAGGGCCCGCTGGAGCCGAACACCGACCCGGTCCGGCCCGCCTAGGCCCCCGCTTTCAGGACTGGCCGGCCGCCGCGGCCATGCTGGCGGCGAGGAGCCGCGCGACATGCACCGCCTCGCGCCCGGCGCCGTCGCGGATCTGGTGCCGGCAGGAGGTGCCGTCCGCCACCACGACGGTGTCGGGCGCGGCCTGCCGCACCGCCGGCAGCAGCGACAGCTCGGCCATGGCCAGCGACACGTCGATCGTCTCCGCCTGGTAGCCGAAGGCGCCGGCCATGCCGCAGCAGCTCGATTCGACGGTCTCGACCGCCAGGCCGGGGATCAGCCCGAGCGCCGCCTGCACCGCACCCATGGCGCCGAAGGCCTTCTGGTGGCAATGGCCGTGCAGCAGGGCCCTGGCGGCGACCGGCGCGAGGGCCGGTGCGAAGCGCCCGGCCTTGGCCTCGCGGGCGACGAACTCCTCGAACAGCAGCGCATGGGCCGCGGCCCGGCGCGACTCGTCGCTCGGCAGCAGCGCCACGGCCTCGTCGCGGAAGGTGAACAGGCAGCTCGGCTCCAGCCCCACCACCGGCACGCCGCGCTCCAGGAACGGCCGCAGCGCCGCCAGGCTGCGGGTCAACTCGGCCCGGGCGGCATCGACATCGCCGACCGACAGGAAGGTCCGGCCGCAGCACAGCGGCCGGCGCGAGCCGTCGGCGGGCCTGGCGACGTGGACGCGGTAGCCGGCACCGGCCAGCACGGCGACGGCATCGTCCAGAACCTCGCGCTCGAAGGCGGCGTTGAAGCTGTCGGCCCAGAGCACGACCTCCTTCCCGCCCTCGGGGCCTGGGACGGCCGGCGCCCGGAAGCGGTCGCGGCGCCACGCCGGCAGCCGGCGGCGGGCACTGAACCCGAGCAGCCGCTCCGACAGCCGGGCCAGCGGCGGAACCCGGTCGCGCAGGTTGAGCAGCGGCGCGGCCATCGCCGCGAAGCGAGCGTAGCGCGGCAGGGTCGCCACCAGCCGGTCGCGCAGCGAGAAGCCGTTTCGGGCGGCGCGTGCGGCCAACACCTCGATCTTCATCCGCGCCATGTCGACGCCGGTCGGGCATTCCCGCTTGCAGGCCTTGCAGGACACGCACAGCTTCATCGTCTCGGCCATCTCGTCCGAGGCGAAGGCGTCGCGGCCGATCTGGCCGGTCAGCGCCAGGCGCAGGCTGTTGGCGCGGCCGCGGGTGACGTGCCGCTCGTCGCGGGTGACGCGGTAGGACGGGCACATGGCGCCGCCCTCCAGCTTCCGGCAGGCGCCGTTGTTGTTGCACATCTCGACCGCGCCCTGCAGCCCGCCTGCGGCGCCGGGATAGGCCGCCCAGTCGAGCCGCGGCGCGAGCTCCTCCGCCCGGTAGCCGGGCGGGTAGCGCAGCAGGCTGCGGTCGTCGAAGCGCGGCGCCTGCACGATCTTGCCGGGGTTCAGCGCGCCGTCGGGGTCGAAGGCCTGCTTCACCTCCTCGAAGGCGCGCACCAGCCGCGACCCGAACATCGCCTCGTGGAACTCGCTGCGGACGATGCCGTCGCCATGCTCGCCGGAATGCGAGCCCTTGTAGGCGCGGACCAGGGCGAAGGCCTCCTCGGCGATGGCGCGCATCGCCTTGACGTCCCGCTCCAGCCGCAGGTTCAGCACCGGCCGGACATGCAGGCAGCCCTCCGAGGCATGGGCGTACCAGGTGCCGCGGGTGCCGTGCTTCTCGAACACCTCGGTCAGCCTGGCGGTGTATTCCGCCAGATGCTCCAGCGGCACGGCGCAGTCCTCGACGAAGGAGATCGGCTTCGCCTGGTCCTTCATCGACATCATGATGTTGAGGCCGGAGGTGCGCAGATCGGTGATCGCCGCCTGCAGCGCCGGGTCCAGCACCTCGACCACGCCGCCCCAGCGCGCCCGGTCGTGGTCGAAAGCGTAGCCGAGATCGCCCATGAGATCGCCGAGCTGCTGCAGCCGCCGCGCATTCTCCGCCTCGTCCTCGGCGAACTCGACCAGCAGCAGCGCCGCCGGCTCGCCACGCAGCATGGCGTCGAGGGTCGGCCGGAACATCGCGATCTCGCCGGCCAGGGCGATCATGGTGGCGTCCACCAGCTCGATCGCGATCGGCTTCAGCTTGACCAGGTGCTGGGCCGCGTCCATGGCGGCGTGGAAGGAGCCGAAATGGCAGATTCCGAGGGCCCGCCGGCCCAGCAGGGGCCACAGCTTCAGCTCGACCGCGGTGGAATAGGCCAGCGTGCCCTCCGACCCGACCAGGATATGGGCCAGGTTGACCCGGCCACGGGCGGGGGCGAGGGCGTCGAGATTGTAGCCGCCGACGCGGCGCTGCACCTTCGGAAAGCGGGCGGCGACCTCGGCCGACTCGCGCCCGCCGATCGCCAGCAGCCGCTGCGCCAGGGCCCGTGCCCGCGGGTCGTTGATGCCGTCGACCGCGTCGGCCGCGACCTCGCCGAACTGCATCGCGCTGCCGTCGGCCAGGACGGCGTCGATCGACACGACATTGTCGCAGGTGGTGCCGTAGCGCAGCGAGCGGCCGCCGCAGGAATTGTTGCCGACCATGCCGCCGATGGTGGCGCGCGAGGCGGTCGACACATCGACCGGGAACCACAGCCCGTGCGGCCTGAGCCGGCGGTTGAGCTCGTCGAGCACGATGCCGGGCTCGACCGTGCAGCGCCGGGCCTCGACGTCGAGCGACAGGATCCGGTTGAGGTGCTTCGAGCCGTCGACCACCAGCCCGCGGTTGATGGTCTGGCCGCATTGCGAGGTGCCGCCGCCGCGGGCGGTGACCGGCACCCCCGCCTCACGCGCCAGGGCCAGGGCCCGCACCGCCGCATCCATGCTCCGCGGCACCACCACGCCGGCCGGCATGATCTGGTAGTGCGAGGCGTCGGTGGCGTAGCGGCCGCGGCTGAACGCGTCGAACAGGACGTCGCCGTCGATCTCGGCCCGCAGCTTCTGGTCCAGACCCGCCATCGGACTCCCTTTCCGCCCGTCTCTAGCCGCGACTCCACGGGCGGGCTTGCCTGGATTCCTTTAGCTCACGGCGATTTGGAATTCAAACTCAATCATCTAGATCCCCAATTTTGAATTCAAAATTGGCACAACTTTACGCCGACTCGCCGTCACCGCCCCAGCCGCCCTCGCCGAGATGCTCAATCGCCGCCGCCTGCTTGTTCCGGAGATGCCGGAACAGGACGTCAGCCAACTCGGCGCCGGCGCGCCGGCGCAGCGCGTCGAGGATCTCCTCATGCTCGCGCATCGCCTCGCCCCAGCGGTCGCGCTTGCGGGCGAAGTTGGCGGAGTAGCGCACCCGCCGCACCCGGCCCGCCATGCCGGCATAGGTCGCCTTCAGCACCTCGTTGCGCGAAGCATCGACGATGGCCTGGTGGATCAGCTGGTTGCAGCGGAAATAGTCATGCATCTCCCGCCGCAGATAGTGGCTGTACATCTCATGGTGCAGGCGCTCGACCGCGGCGATCTCGTCCTCGGTCGCGGCCTCGCAGGCCAGGCGCCCGGCCAGGGCCTCGAGCCCGCCGATGACGTCGAACAGTTCGCCGATGTCACGGGCGCCGAGGCCGCGGACACGGGCGCCGCGGTTGGGCAGCAGGTCGATCAGCCCCTCGGACGCCAGCACCTTCAGCGCCTCGCGCAGCGGCGTGCGCGACACGCCGAACCGCTCGCACAGGTCGCGCTCCGGCACCCGCGCCCCGTCGGGCAGATGGCCCTCGACGATGTAGTCGCGCAGCCGCGCCAGCAGCCCGGCATGCAGCGAAGCGGGCGCGGGAGCGTCGGATGCCGTTTTCAAGGTCGCCGTCGTCATGCTGAAACCAATATCCTGCCCGGAAGGCGGCGTCGATAGCCCGCACCCGTCGACAAAAATACGCTTGACCGATCAAAAAATGAATTCATTATTGTCGTCATCAGACGCCGCTCAGCCGGCCACAGCCCCAGGGAGGGATCATGACCAGCAGCAGCGGACCGCATTTCCTGCAGATCCCGGGGCCGAGCCCGGTGCCGGAGCGCATCCTGCGGGCAATCGGCCAGCAGGTCATCGACCATCGCGGCCCGGACTTCGCCCGGCTCGGCCAGGAGGTGCTGGAGGGCTGCAAGGCCGTGTTCAAGACCTCCGGCCCGGTGATCATCTACCCCTCCTCCGGCACCGGCGCCTGGGAGGCGGCGATCGTCAACACCCTGTCGCCCGGCGACCGCGTGCTGATGGCCGAGACCGGCCATTTCGCCACGCTGTGGCGGCAGATGGCGGCGCGCTGGGGCGTCGAGGTCGACTTCATTCCCGGCGACTGGCGCCACGGCGCCGCCCCCGCCGCGATCGAGGCCAAGCTGGCGGAGGACCGCGGCCACGCCATCAAGGCGGTGATGGTGGTGCACAACGAGACCTCGACCGGCGCCACCAGCCGCATCCCCGAGATCCGCCGCGCCATCGACGCCGCCGGCCATCCGGCGCTGTTCCTGGTCGACACCATCTCGTCGCTGGCCTCGGTCGACCACCGCCATGACGAATGGCAGGTCGACGTCACCGTCAGCGGCTCGCAGAAGGGCCTGATGCTGCCGCCGGGCCTCGGCTTCACCGCGATCTCCGACAAGGCGATCGCCGCGTCGAAGGCCAGCCGGATGCCCCGCTCCTACTGGGACTGGGCCGAGATGCTGAAGCCCAATGCCGGCGGCTTCTTCCCCTACACCCCGGCGACCAACCTACTGTACGGGCTGCGCGAGGCGCTGGCCATGCTGCAGGAGGAAGGGCTGGACGCCGTGTTCGCGCGGCACAGGCGGCTGGCGGCGGCGACCCGGGCGGCGGTGCGCGCCTGGGGGCTCGAGGTGCTGTGCCTGGAGCCGGCGGAAGTCTCGCCGGTGCTGACCGCGGTGCTGCTGCCGCCGGGCCATGACGCCGACCGGTTCCGCAAGCTGGTGCTGGACAGCTTCAACATGTCGCTCGGCTCCGGCCTCGGCCGGCTGGCCGGCAAGGTGTTCCGCATTGGCCATCTCGGCGCCTGCAACGAGCTGGTGCTGATGGGCGCCCTGGCCGGCGTCGAGATGGGGCTGGCGGCGGCGGGCGTGCCGCACCGCGCCGGCGGGGTCGCGGCGGCGATGGCGGCGCTGAACGGCCAGGCCGGGGACGTCGCCGCCGCCTGACGCGGCGGCGAATCACTCGTCAATCAGGATCGGTGCGACCGGCGCCTTGCGCCGGAACGGCCGGGCCATGTCTGGGAGGCAGCGATGGACGCAACGGACACAGGAGCGGTCGCGCGCCTCGCCGACCTGCTGGCGCGGAGTCTGGAGACCGGCACCCCGATCGCCCGGATCCCGGCCAATGCCTGCATCACGTCGCCGGCAGAGGCCTATCGCGTCCAGGACATGCTGCGTCTGGGCCCGATCGCCGGCTGGAAGGTCGGCCGCAAATCACCAACGGCGACGCCGATCCGGGCGCCGCTGCCGGCCAGCCGGCTGCACCGGTCCGGCGTCACCCTGCCGCGCGACGGGCTGTGGCGGCTGGAAGCGGAGCTGGCCTTCCGCCTGGTCCGGGACCTGCCGCCGACGGACCGCGCCTATGATCGCAGCGACGTGGCTGCGGCGGTCGGCGAGGTCGTGGCGGTGTTCGAGATCGTCGACAGCCGCTTCGCCGCCTGGCCCGACCTCGCCCCCGAGCTGGCCCTGGCCGACCTGCAGTCGCATGGCGCGCTGGTGGTCGGATCGGCCGCGCCGATGCCAGCGAAACCAGCCTTCGCGGAGACGCCGGTCCGCCTGGTGATCGACGGAGGCACGGTGGTGGAGCGGCGCGGCGGCAATCCCGCCGGCGACATCCTCGATCTGCTGGCCTGGCTGGCCAACGCGCTGGCCGCGGCGGGCAAGGCCCTGCGCGCCGGCGACCTGGTGACCACCGGATCCACCACCGGCCTGCTTCCCTTGGCGCCCGGCAGCCGGGCGGAGGCGGAGTTCGCCGGCATCGGGCGCGTCGCGGTGGCCCGGTCGGCCTGACCCGCCCCGCACGCTTCGGCCGCGGCGCTCAGCGCCCGGCCGCAACGACCGCGCCGGCGCGACCGGCGCGGCCCCTCGATGCGCGGCGCGGTTCCGGCGCCGCCCTCACACTGGGAGGAGAGGCATGTTCAAACGGCTCAAGGCCACGCATGGCGTGCTGGGGCTGCTGTGCGTGATGTATTTCATCACCTATGTCGACCGGGTGAACATCGGCACCGCGGCCGGCGAGATCCAGCACGAGCTCGGCCTCAGCAACACCCAGCTCGGCCTGGTGTTCTCGGCTTTCGCCTATCCCTATCTGGTGTTCCAGGTGATCGGCGGCTGGGTCGGCGACCGCTTCGGGCCGCGCCGGACCCTGTTCTGGTGCGGCCTGATCTGGGCGGTGGCGACCATCCTGACCGGCTTCGTCCAGGGCCTGGCCACGCTGTTCATCGCCCGGCTGCTGCTCGGCTTCGGCGAGGGCGCCACCTTCCCGACCGCGACCCGCGCCATGCAGTACTGGACGCCGGCCGGCAAGCGCGGCTTCGCCCAGGGCCTGACCCATGCCTTTGCCCGACTCGGCAACGCCATCACGCCGCCGCTGATCGCGGCGCTGACGGTGCTGCTGACCTGGCGCGGCTCCTTCGTCTTCCTCGGCGTGATCAGCCTGCTCTGGGTCGTCGCCTGGGTCTGGTACTTCCGCAACGAGCCGCGCGACCACCCGGCAATCACGGCGGCGGAGCTGCAGACTCTGCCGGCCCGCCCGGCCGGGCCGCGGCCGAAGGTGCCGTGGGGCCCGCTGCTGCGCCGAATGTGGCCGGTCACCCTGACCTATTTCTGCTACGGCTGGTGCCTGTGGCTGTACCTGAACTGGCTGCCGCTGTTCTTCAAGAACGGCTACGGCCTGGACATCAGGAACTCCGCCCTGTTCGCCTCGGGCGTGTTCTTCGCCGGCGTGGTCGGCGACACGCTGGGCGGCGTGCTGTCGGACCGCATCCTGCACCGCACCGGCAATGTCCGGCTGGCCCGCATCAGCGTCACCATGCTCGGGTTCATCGGCGCCTTCCTGTCGCTGCTGCCGATCCTCTATGTCCAGGACATCACCACCGTGGCGCTGTGCCTGTCGGCCGGCTTCTTCTTCGCCGAGCTGGTGATCGGCCCGATGTGGTCGATTCCGATGGACATCGCGCCGAAATACTCCGGCACCGCCGCCGGCCTGATGAACACCGGCTCGGCCTTCGCCGCGATCGTCTCGCCGCTGGCCGCCGGCGCCATCATCGACGCCACCGGCAACTGGTACCTGCCGTTCCTGCTGTCGATGGGGCTGATGGCGCTGGGCGCGGCCACCGCCCTGCTGATGCGGCCGGAGAAGCCGTTCGACGAGGCCGGCGCCGCACCGCCGGCCGAGGCGCCGGGCGGCACGCCGGTCACGGCCGGCTAAGCCAATAGAGACGGGACCGCCGGGCTCAGGGGGCGCCGGCGGTCTCGCGCGGCAGGAAGGCGGCGATGATCGCCTCGGCCATCCGGATGAAGCGGGCGCTCGGCCCCTCGGCGCCGACGCTCTGCCGGCTCACCCGGGCGCCCTCCAGCAGCAGCCACAGCGTGTCGGCCAGAAGCTCCGCCTGGGTGGCGCCGGCGGTCCGGCACAACCGCACCAGGCGGTCGCGCTGGGCCGTCTTGAAATCCTCGATCACGCGCCGGGCCGGATGGCCGGGCTCGGTCAGCTCGACCGCGGCATTGACCATGTCGCAGCCGCGCGCATCCGCGATCGCGCAGTCCGCCCCGACCTGGACCCAGGCATGCAGCTGCGCCACCGGGTCGCCGAGGTATTTCTCTTCGATGCCGGCCCAGATGGCGTCGGCCTCGTCGGCGAGGCCATGCAGGCATTCGACGATCAGGTCGTCCTTCGACCCGAAATGCCGATACAGCGTCATCTTGTTGGTGCCGGCGGCCTCGGCGATGGCGTCGACGCCGACGCCACGATAACCGTGCTTGTGGAACAGGTCGCGGGCCGTGCCGAGGATCCGGTCGCGCGGCCGCAGCTCGCAGCTGGGCCCTGCCTGGCCCCCCAGCCTCGGGGGTGTGATCGTCGTCATAGCTACTGATTGCCCTTGACGGTATCTTCGCAGTGCACCAATATTCTGTTACTTACCGGTAACACCCCAGCAGGATCAGGTCAAGATCCGACCCAGCCAGAGGGTGTAAGGGCCGAAGCTCAGCTTGACGACGGCTCGCCGGAACGATAATCAACCACAAAGTTAACTTAACCATGAGGTTTACCATGGCCTGGGGGTCGGCCTCGGCGATTTTCTGCGGTGCGTGCGACGACGGCGCGGCGCAGTGCTGCCCGCTCGGCCGGACCACGGCGCGGGCGACCCGGTCATGATCGGCTTCTTCATCCAGCGCCCGATCTTCGCCTCGGCGATCGCGGTGATCATGGTGCTGGCCGGCGGCATCTCGTACTTCCTGCTGCCGGTCTCGCAATTCCCCGACATCACCCCGCCCCAGGTGGTGGTCAGCGCCGCCTATCCCGGCGCCAGCGCCCAGGTCGTGGCCGACACGGTGACCACGCCGCTGGAGCAGCAGATCAACGGTGTCGAGGGCATGATGTACATGTCGTCGACCTCGTCAAACGACGGCACCTCGAACATCACCGTCACCTTCCAGGTCGGCTATCCGCTGAGCATCGCCGCGGTCGATGTGCAGAACCGGGTGTCGCAGGCCGCCTCGTCGCTGCCGGCGATCGTCAACCAGGGCGGCATCACGATCCAGAAGCAGAACCCGAACTTCGTTCTGATCGTCGACCTGACGTCGCCGGACGGGTCGGTCGACCCTGTGGAGCTGAGCAACTACGCCTATCTGCAGATCATCGACCCCATCAAGCGGCTGCCCGGCGTCGGCAATGTCCAGATCTTCGGCGAGCGGCGCTATTCCATGCGCATCTGGCTGGACCCGGACAAGCTGGCCAATCTGGGCGTCACCGCGGTCGACGTGCAGAACGCGGTCGCCGAGCAGAACGTGCAGGTGGCGGCCGGCAAGATCGGCCAGTCGCCGGCCCCCGCGGGCACCGCCTTCGAACTGCAGGTCAACGCCACCGGCCGCCTGAGCGATCCGGCCCAGTTCGGCGACATCGTCGTTCGCGCCGACCCGGCGTCCGGATCGGTGGTGCGGCTGCGCGATGTGTCCCGGATCGAGCTGGGCGCCCTGCAATACTCGTCCTCAGGCTATTTCGGCGGGCGGCCCGCGGTGGTCGTGGCCGTGTTCCAGCAGCCGGGATCGAACGCGCTGGCGCTGCAGGAGGCCGTCCAGAGCAAGATGGAGGAGCTGAAGCAGCGCTTCCCCCAGGGCATCGAATACGGCATCCGCTACGACACCACGCGCTTCGTGTCGGCGGCGATGGAAGACGTGCTGAAGACGCTGCTCGAAGCGCTGGCGCTGGTCGTGCTGGTGGTCTTCATCTTCCTGCAGAACTGGCGCACCACCCTGATCCCCGTCATCGCCATCCCGGTGTCGCTGATCGCGACGCTGGTGATCATGGAGGGCATGGGCTTCTCGCTGAACATGCTGAGCCTGCTCGGCATGGTGCTCGCGATCGGCCTGGTGGTCGACGACGCCATCGTCGTGGTCGAGAATGTCGAACGGCAGCTGGAGGCCGGGCTGCCGCCGCTGGCGGCGACGCGCAAGGCGATGACCGAGGTGACCGGGCCGATCATCGCCACCACCGCGGTGCTGATGGCGGTGTTCATCCCGGTCGCCTTCATCCCTGGCGTGTCCGGCCGCCTGTACAATCAGTTCGCGCTGACCGTCGCCATCTCCGTCGGCCTGTCGGCCTTCAACTCGCTGACGCTGAGCCCGGCCTTGAGCGCCGCGTTCCTGCGGCACCGGCAGCACACCCCCTTCATCCTGTTCCGCTGGTTCAACGCCGGCTTCAATACACTGTCGCATGGCTACGCGGCCCTGGTGCGCTTCCTGATCCGCATCCGCTGGCTGGTCATGATCCTGTTCGTGGCCGGGCTGGGCCTGACCTATTGGGTGTCGACGCGCCTGCCCTCGACCTTCCTGCCGGTCGAGGATCAGGGCTATTTCTTCGTCGTCATCCAGCTGCCCGACGGCGCGTCGCTGGAACGCACCGAGGCGGTGGCGAAGAAGACCCGCGCCATCCTGGAGGCGACGCCGGGGATCGAGACGGTCGGCGAGATCGTCGGCCTGAATTTCCTGACCAGCGCCGCCCAGTCGAACTCCGCGGCCCAGTTCGCCATCCTGAAGCCCTGGTCCGAGCGCGGGCCGGACCAGAGCGCGTCGGCCCTGGCCCAGAAGGTGGGCGCGGAGCTGATGCAGATCCCCGAAGCCTTCGCGCTGGCCTTCGACCCGCCGTCGATTCCGGGCATCAGCACCACGGGCGGCTTCGAATTCCAGATCGAGGACCTGTCCGGCCAGGGCGTCACGGCGTTGAGCGCGGCGACCCAGGCAGTTCTCGCCGAGGCCCGGAAGCAGCCCGAGCTGGACCCGCACCAGCTGTTCAGCAGCTTCAGCACCACGACCCCGCAATACAATTACGACCTGGACCGCAACAAGGCGAAGATGCTGGGGCTGACCCTGCCCGACGTGTTCAACACGCTGCAGATCTATCTCGGGTCGCTCTACATCAACGACTTCAACCTGTACGGCCGCACCTTCCGCGTCACCATCCAGGCGGACAAGGACGCCCGCGGATCGGCGACCGACATCTCGCGTCTCTACGTCCGCAATTCGGCCGGCGGCATGGTGCCGTTGAGCACGCTGGGCGACCTGAAGCCGATTGCGGGGCCGGACACGGTGCCGCACTACAACAACTACACCTCCGCCAAGATCAACGGCGCCGCGGCGCCGGGCTACAGCTCGGGCCAGGCGATCGCGGCGATGGAGCGGGCAGCGGCCACGGCGTTGCCGCGCGACTTCACCTATGAATGGACCGGCATCACCTTCCAGGAGCTGCAGGCCGGATCGGTGGCGGCCCTGGTGTTCGGGCTGGCCCTCGTCTTCGTGTTCCTGATCCTGGCGGCCCAGTACGAAAGCTGGTCGATGCCGTTCATGGTGCTGCTGGCGGTGCCGCTGGCCCTGTTCGGGGCGTTCGCGGCGCTGTGGGCCCGGCAGATGCAGATCGACGTCTATTCGCAGATCGGCCTGGTCATGCTGATCGGCCTGGCGGCCAAGAACGCCATTCTGATCGTGGAGTTCGCCAAGCGCCTGCGCGAGGAGGGCCACAGCATCGTCGAGGCGGCGGCGGAAGCCGGGCGGCTGCGGCTTCGGCCCATCCTGATGACGGCCTTCGCCTTCATCCTGGGCGTCGTGCCGCTGATGATCGCCACCGGCGCCGGCGCCGCCAGCCGCCAGTCGATCGGCACCACCGTGTTCGGCGGCATGCTGGCCGCCACCATCCTGACCCTGATCTTCGTGCCTGTGTTCTACGCCGTGATCGAGTCCTTCCGTGAACGCCGCGGCGGCACGGACAGCCCCCATGCCACCGACGGCCATCGGCTCGAGCCGAAGGCCGGCCCGGCCGAATAGAGTGGAGAATCGCGCCATGCGCGTCCGTACCGTCGTCCTGGGATCGATCGTCGTGGCCGCCGCTGTCGTCGCCGGCCTGTACCAGACCGGCCGCCTTCCCCTGGCGCTGCTCAACGGCCCGGTGCAGGCCGAAGCCGCGCCAGCCGGGGGGCCGCCGCCCGCCATGCCGGTGCCGGTGGCGGCGGTGCTCAAACGGTCGCTGCCGATCTATCTCGACTACTCGGCGCGCACCGAATCGATCGCCGCCATCAGCCTGCAGGCCAAGGTGTCCGGCTATATCCAGGCGCAGCCGGCGACCGACGGCACCGACGTCAAGCCGGGCGACCTGCTGTACAAGATCGACCCGCGCGACTTCCAGGCCGCGCTGGACCAGGCCAACGCCCAGCTGCAGCGCGACCAGGCCAATATCGACTACCTGCGCTCGAACTACGATCGCGGCAGCGAGCTGAGCAAGAACGGCTGGCTGGACAAGGACACCTTCGATCAGCGCCAGAGCAATCTGAAGCAGGCCCAGGCCACCCTGGCCGCCGATCAGGCGGCGCAGCGCCAGGCCGAGCTGAACTTGGGCTATACCGAGATCCGGGCCTCTTTCGCCGGGCGGCTCGGCCGCAACCAGGCGCCGGTGGGCACGCTGGTCAGCGTCGGCGGCAGCGCCGCCCTCAACACCCTGGTGCAGCTCGACCCGATCTACGTCACCTTCAACCCCAGCGAGAGCGAGCTGGGCAAGATCCGGGCCGCGCAGGCCGCGGGAAAGGTCATGATCGACGTGCTGCTGCCGGGCGAGACCGAGGCGAAGCACCGCGGCGAGCTGACCTTCCTGGACAACGCCGTCGACAACCAGACCGGGACGATCCTGGCGCGTGCCACCGTCGGCAACGGCGACTTCGGCCTGCTGCCCGGCCAGTATGTCCGCGTGCGCGTCCATCTGAAGCCGCAGCCGGATGCCCTGATGGTGCCGCAGGTGGCCGTCGCCGCCAGCCAGTTCGGGCGTTACGTCTATGTCGTCAGCCAGGACAACAAGGCGGAGCAGCGCCTGGTGACGCTGGGCCCGACGGACGGCGCGCTGGTCGCCATCGAGAAGGGCCTGGCCGAGGGCGACCGCGTCATCACCGGCAACACGCAGAAGATCTTCTACCCCGGCATGCCGGTGCAGCCGCTGCCGGAACAGCAGCAGCAGGCCAAGGCCGGGTCGTAGAGACTCACCCGTCCAGACGCCGCATCAGGTCGCGCGTCGCCGGATACAGGTCTTTGAACACACCGAACTGCCGCCGGTAGAGTTCGGCATGGGACAGGTCGGGCGTGATCTCCGAGGCGGTCGGATTCCACACCCGGATGTCGCCCGGCTGGACGTCGCCGACCGCCAGCGCGGCCAGGAAGGCGTCGCCATAGCTGGCGCCGAAGGTCTTCTGCCGCAGGATCTGCGGATGGCCGGAGATGTCGGAGGTCGCCTGCGACCACACCCGGTTCTTGGTGCCGCCGCCGACCGAATACACCGCGCGCGGCACCTGCCCCGCCTCGCGATAGGTCTCGACGATGTGGGCGGTGCCGCAGGCGATGCCCTCGAACACCGCCCGGCAGATGTCGCCACGGGTGTGGGTCAGGTTCAGGCCGAACAACGCGCCCTTGGCCTGCGGGTCGTGGATCGGCGTGCGCTCGCCCGAGAAATAGGGCAGCAGCACCAGCCCCCGCGCCCCGGGCGGAGACTGCTCCGCCTCCGCCACCAGCGCCGGGATCGCCGTGGCCGGGTCCAGATCGCGGGCGAACTGGTCGCGGACCCAGTGGCTGAGCGTGCCGCTGGTGGCCAGGCCGGCCAGCGCCGCGTGCTGGCCCGGCATCAGCCAGGGCGCCCACCACAGCCGCGGGTCGCGCAGCCGGGTGTCGCCGAGCAGGATGGTGAAGATGGTCGACCCGTACATCACCATCATGTCGCCGCTGTCGAGCACGCCGACGCTGACCGCCTCGGCCGCCGCGTCGATGGTGCCGGCGATCACCGGCGTGCCCTCGGCCAGCCCGGTCTCCGCCGCCGCCTGCCGGGTGACGGTGCCGACGATGTCGGTGCTCCAGGCCAAATCCGGCATCTGGCCGAGATCGACGATGCCGGGCGCCAGTTCATCGCTCCAGGCCAGTTCGTCGGCCAGGTAGAACGGGCTGGAATTGGCCGCCGTGTAGTGGTCGATGACGAAGCGGCCGGTCAGCTTGTGCACCAGGAACGAGGTCGAGGTCAGGATCTTCGCCGTGCGGGCGAAGATGTCCGGCCGGTTGCGCTTGAGCCACAGGATCTTGGGCCCGACCGATTGCGAGGTCAGGGCGTTGCCGCAGCGCTCCAGCAGCACGTCCTCGCCGATCTGCGCCGTCAGGTCCGCGATCTCCTGATGGGCGCGGGTGTCGACGCCGTACAGCACCGCGTTCATCAGCGGCTCGCCCGCGGCATCGACCGGCAGCATGCACGGCCCGATGGCGCTGGTGCCGACCGCCCGGATCGACGCGGCCGGCACGCCGCTGTCGGCCAGCAGCGTGCGGCAGAGGAAGGTGACGTCGTCCCACCAATCCTCCTTCGGCCGGTGCTCGGCCCAGCCCGGCTGCGGCACGATCAGCTTGTGCGGCTTGGCGGCCATGGCGGCGATGCTGCCATCCGCGGCCACCAGCACGCCCTTGGATTCGAAGGTCCCGATGTCGATGCCGAGAGTATGGGTCATGTCTCGTACCGGTCGCGGTCCAGGCTGAAGCCGTCGTCGATGCGGCCGATGCCGGCGGCCAGCAGCCGCGCCAGCCCGGCCAGGTCGGACAGGTCGCAGATCTCGAGCGAGGAATGGGTGCCGCGGGCCGGGTAGCCGAGATCGATCGAGGCCACGCCGGCGTTGACCAGCTGGACATAGGAGGAATCGGTCAGCAGCCCGACATGCGCGCTCTTCTGCAGCGGGATGCCCGCGTCCCGAGCGGCCTCGCCGAACAGGGCGACCAGCGCCGGATGCGGGATGGTGCCGTTCAGCGTGCCGCGGCCGTGGAAGCTGTACAGGCTCATCGCCGGGCCGCCGCCGAGCCGGACATCGCCGCGCTGGGCCATGTCCGGGGTGTCGGTGGCGAGGATGATGTCGAGCTGGATGGCGATGTCCGGCGCCAGCACCTGCGCCGCCGTGACCGCGCCGCGCAGGTTGAACTCCTCCTGCACCGAGAACACCAGATGCACCGTCGGTCGGCGCGGCGCCGCCAGCAGCGCCCGGGCGACCTCGATAATCACGGCGCAGCCGGCGCGGTCGTCGATCGCGGTGCCGGCGATGCGGTCGCCCGCCAGATCGACCACCTTGGGCGCATAGACCACCGGCGTGCCGATGTCGATGCCGGCGGCCAGCACCGCGGCGGCGCTGTCGAATCCGGCGTCGATATAGATCTCGGGATAGGGCAGGACGCGGTACTTCTCCTCCTGCGAGGTGGCGTGGTGGCTCTTGTTGGCGATCACCCCCGGCACGTCGCGGCCGGCGCCGACGCAGAACACCACCGCCTGCGAGGCCAGCGCCTTCTCCGGCACCCCGCCCAGCCGCTCCACCCGCACCAGCCCGCCGGGCTCGATCTTGCGGACGATCAGGCCGAGCTGGTCCATATGCGCGAACAGCATCACGCTCGGCCCGGCGACCGTGCCCTCGATGGTCGCGATCAGGTTGCCCAGCCGGTCGGAGCGCGAGGCGATGCCGAGCCCGGAGAGCAGCCCGGCGAGATGCCGCCGCACCCGCCCCTCATGGCCGCTGAGGCCGGGGATCAGCATCAGCTCCGCCACCAGCCCGCGCAGGCGCTGCTTGACCGGGTCGTCCCCCGGCAGGTCCGTCGCCATTGCCGTCAGCCTTTCCGCGCCGCCCGCGCCAGGCGCATGAACTCCGCCGCCCGGTCGGGGTCGACCGCGTTCCAGGTGTGGCCGTCGACCTTCAGCGACGAGCCGACGATGCAGCCATCGGCCACCCGCAGCACGTCGCCGACGGTGTCGTGCTTGACCCCGGTGTTGGCCAGAACCGGCGTGTGCGGCAGCACCTGCTTCACCGCTTCTAGGTCCGACATCGCCGCCGCCTCGCCGGTGATCGTGCCGGAGACGAGGATCGCGTCCGGGATGCTGGAGAACACGGCGCTGCGCGCCCGGTCGGCCAGGTCGCGCCGGTCCAGCGACCAGGCGAATTCGGCGGAGATGTTGTACAGCATCGCCAGGTCGCCGCGGCCGAGCCGGTTGCGATAGCGCATCGCCTCTCCCGCATCGGGATTCCACGGCCCCATATCCGAGGCGTAGGTGCCGGTCATGATCTCGCGGATGAAGGCGGCGCCGGTGGCGGCGGCCAGCGCGACCGAGCTGGCCGGGTCCCACAGCACGTTGACCCCGAACGGCACCGTGATCTCCGGCCGCAGCCGGCCGATCAGATAGGCCATGGTCGAGGTCGAGGCGGTGTCGACCTTGAACTCGTAGGGCCGGTCGTTCTCGTTGCCGAACATCACGGCGTCGAAGCCGGCCGCCTGCAGCGCCTGCAGGTCCCGCCGCGCACCGTCGAGCAGCCCGTCGAGCCCCGCCGCCGAGTCGTACAGCGGCGCACCCGGCAGGGCCCCGAAATGCACCATCGCGATCACCGGCTTGGCGTCGCCGAACACCCGCTGGAAATTGCCCACGCCCACCATCCGCGTCCTTCCCTGCTTTGGCCCTGCTTTGGCCCTGCTTCGGGGCCGGTGCGGCTTCCGGCCGCTCCCTTGCACCCCTTTCGTCGCCGCATCATACTCAGGATCGCCTTCGGCACCCGCCGAAATCGCTTTGGTTGGCAACGCTACCATGAAACGTTTCACGACCCTGAGGCCGGAAACGATCGGGCGGTGTGGTCATGGCGGTTCCGGACCAGTCGAAGGCGGCAACAACGAAAAGACCACAGGGAGACTCACGGTGAAGCGACAGGATTACGACCGCCTCGTCGGGGCGCAGGCCAGCCGGCGCACGGTCCTGAAGGGCGCGGCCGGGCTCGGCGCCGCTTTGGGCACCACCGGCCTGTTCGGCCCCCTCTCCTCGACCGCGCTGGCGCAGGGCGACCTGCGCAGCCAGATCCTGCAGATCCCGGGCGTGGGCAAGGGATCGCCGACCGACGCCGACTGGCAGAAGGTGGGCGAGCTGTGCCTCGGCCCGACCAAGGCCGCCGTCAAGGAGGGCGAGTTCAAGGGCGTCAAGCTCAGCTTCATGGGGCTGAACAACCAGAACCTGCACAACCTGCTGTTCCGCGGCTTCCTGAAGCCGTGGGAGGCCTATACCGGCGCCGAGATCACCTGGATCGACCTGGCCCAGGCCGACTACAACCCGCGGCTGCAGCAGGCGATCGCCACCGGCACGGTCGATTTCGACATTGTCGAGATGGGCGCCCCGTTCGAGGGCGATGTCTGCGGCAAGGGCCTGGCGTCGGAGATGCCGGACTGGGTCAAGTCCCAGATCGAGATGGACGACTATGTCGGCTACCTGAAGGCCCCGGTCGGCACCTGGGAGGGCAAGACCTACCGGATCTCGATCGACGGCGACTGCCATACCTTCAACTACCGCACCGACGTGTTCTCCGACGCCGACCTGGCCAAGGCCTGGAAGGATGGCGGCGGCCAGGGCGACTGGGGCTTGCCGAAGACCTGGCAGCAGGTCCAGGCGGCGACCAAGTTCCTGAAGGGCAAGAAGATCGCCGGCCAGGACGCCTATGGCTATCTCGACGCGCCCAAGGCCTGGGGCGGCTTCGGCTTCTACTTCCTGGGCAGCCGGGCCACGGCCTATGCCAAGCATCCGAACGACAAGGCCTGGCTGTTCGACGTCGACACCATGAAGCCGCGGATCAACAACCCGGCCTGGGTGCGCGCCATCCAGGACGTGATCGATGCCCTGCCGTCTGAGCCGGCGGACCAGCTGAACGCCGACCCCAACACCACCGCCTTCCAGCAGTTCCTGGCCGGCACCGGGTCGATGGTGTCGTGGTGGGGCGATGTCGGGTCGAACGCCAAGACCAGCGATTCCTCGGTGATCGGCGACACCTGCGGCTTCAGCATCCTGCCGGGCTCGGACGACGTCTACAACGCCAAGACCGGCGCCTGGGAGACGCTGCCGGCCGGCCCGAACACCGCGCCGAACATGGCCTATCTGGGCTGGGGCGTCTATGTCATGGCCCGGGTCGACGCCGATGCCACCAAGCACAAGGCGGCCTGGAGCGCCGCGGCCCATCTCGGCGGCAAGGACCTGTCGCTGTGGACCTCGGCCTACCCGTCCGGCTTCCAGCCGTACCGGAACAGCCATTTCCAGATCCCGGAATGGGTCGCCGCCGGCTATGACGAGGCCTTCATCACCTCCTACCTGAAGGCCAACGCGGACTCCTACAACCACCCGAACGCGGCGATCGAGCCGCGCATCCCCGGCATCTTCCAGTATTACAGCGTGGCCGAGGACGAGCTGGCCAAGGTCTTCGCCGGCCAGGGCACCGCCCAGTCCGGCGCCGACGCCATCGCCGCGGCCTGGGAGAAGATCACCGACCAGATCGGCCGGGACAAGCAGATCGCCCTGTACAAGGCGTCGCTCGGGTTGTGAGGGCTGGAATCGTCGGTACGATGTCCGATCGGCCGTTTTCCTTGTCCCCCCTCCCCTTGCGGGAGGGGGGCGTGGCCCCCTGCGAGCCCGGACCAGCATGAGCGAAGCGGAGATCGGGGGCCTCCCCGGCGACCACAGCATCAAGCCCGTCTCGGCGCGCATCCCGGCCGGCCGCAGGGCCGCGGGGCGCTGGCTGATCGGGCTCGCCAGCCTCGCACTCGCGGCGATGGCGCTGCTGCAGGCGCTGGATTCGGCCGGCACCGTCGCCATCGGCTTCGAGAGCTGGCGGCCCCTGCTCTACACCTATCTGGTCTGGGCGGTGGCGCTCGGCGCCGGGCAGGTGATGATCCGGGGCGAGGCCGGGCACCGGGCTTTGTTCCTGCTGCCGGCGGTGCTGTTCACCGTGTCGATGGTGATCTTCCCGACCGTCTTCGGCCTCTACATCGCCTTCACCGACTGGAACCTCAGCTCCTTCGCCGGCCGGCAGCTCAACGGCCTCGACAACCTGCGCAGCCTGTGGGCCGACCCCTACTACTGGAACGCGCTCGGCAACATGGTCTGGTACGTGCTGGCGGTGCTGGTGCAATACGCCATCGCCTTCGGCCTGGCCCTGCTGCTGAACGCCGAGATCCGCGCGCGAAAATTCTTCCGCGTCGCCTTCCTGATGCCGTTCATGCTGAGCCCGGTCGCGGTCAGCTGGATGATCGGCAAGTCGATCATGGAGTACCGCTTCGGCCCGGCGGCGTCGCTGGCCCGGTTCCTGGGCTGGGAGAACCCGGCCTTCTTCGCCTCGCCCTGGATGGCGCGGATCAGCATCATGGCGATGGATGGCTGGGTCTCGATCCCCTTCATCATGATCCTGCTGCTGGCCGGGCTGCAGGCCATACCGAACGACATCCTGGAGGCGGCGCGGATCGACGGCGCCAAGGCCTGGCGGTCGTTCTGGAAGATCACCTTCCCGCTGATGCTGCCGGTCAGCGTCACCGCCGTGATCCTGCGGATCATCTTCGAGCTGAAGCTGGCCGACATCGTCATCAACGTGACGTCCGGCGGGCCCGGCGGCGCCACCGACACGGTGTCGAGCTTCATCTACCGCGAGTACCGCGACCGATCCAATGTCGGCTACGGCACCATGCTGGCGCAGGTCTATTTCATCATGATCATCGTCTTCGTGACCGGCCTGTTGAGCCTGGTCAGCCGCTGGATGCGGCGGCTGACATGAGCGGCGTGGCGACCTGGCGGGTGAAGCGCATCTCCGGCCGCACGCTGCTCTATGGCGCGGCGCTGCTGTGGGCCTTCATCTCGCTGTTCCCGATCTACTGGACGGTGACGACCTCGTTCAAGACTGCGGTCGACGTCACCCAGGGGCACCTGATCCCCTTCATCGACTACCAGCCGGACTGGCGCGGCTGGCGCTCGCTCGGCCTGTCGCCGGACACGATCGGCGCCACCTCGACGGTGCGGGAGGAGTTCCTGCTGCGCTTCGAGAACAGCGTCGTCGCCTCGGTCGGCGCCTCGCTGCTGGCGGTCGCCATCGGCTCGCTCGCCGCCTACGGCCTCAGCCGCTTCCGCTACAGGTTCGGGCCGTGGCGGAACAAGGACATCTCGTTCTGGTTCCTGTCGCAGCTGATCCTGCCGCCGGTGGTCTTGGCGATGCCGTTCCTGGTGCTCTACAAGGAGCTGGCGCTGCTCGACACCCGGATCGGGCTGATCCTGGTCTATGCGCTGATGGTGCTGCCGATCGTGATCTGGATCATGCGCGACCAGTTCTCCACCATCCCGATCGAGTTGGAGGAGGCGGCGCGGGTCGACGGCGCCACGGTGTGGCAGACCTTCCTGCGCATCGTGCTGCCGCTGGCCCTGCCGGGCATGGTGGCGGCCTTCATCCTGTCGATCGTGCTGTGCTGGAACGAGTATTTCTTCGCCGCGCTGCTGACCAGTTCCGATGCCAAGACCCTGCCGGTGATGGTGGCCAGCCAGACCGGGTCGCAGGGCATCAACTGGTGGTCGATGGCGGCGCTGTCGACCGCGGCGATCGCGCCGCTCGCCGTCATCGGCATCTTCCTCGAGCGCTACATCATCCGCGGCCTGACCGCGGGCGCGGTGAAATAGGGGGAGCGGACCGCTCTCCCTCCCCTCACCAGCAGACGAAGCCGCCGTCGACAATCAGCGACGACGCCGCCTACATCACCGGCCAGACCATCAATGTCGATGGCGGCCTGATCATGTCGTGACCGGGCCGGACTTCACGGAGATCGCTTTCTCAGCACCGCCCGCGCCACGTCGATGAAGGCGCGCAGCTTCGGCTGGTCCTGGGCCCGCCGCGGGAAGTACAGGAACAGGCCCGGCGTCCGCGGCAGGAACGGCTGCAGCACCTGTTCCAATTCCCCGGAGGCGAGCTCCGCCGCGACGGCGATGTCGGCGACATAGGACAGCCCGAGCCCGGCGCGGGCGAAGGAGAACAGCAGATCGCCGTCATTGACGATCAGGCTGCCCGGCGGGTCGACCGTCAGGGCGCGGCCGTCGCGCTCGAACTCCCAGCGGTAGATCGCGCCGGAGGCCGGGAAGCGGTAGCGGATCGCCTCGTGCCGGGTCAGGTCCTCCGGCCGCTCGGGCCGGCCGCGGGCGTCGAGATAGGCCGGGCTGCCGACCACGGACCAGGCGATGTCTCGGGTCAGCCGCACCGCCACCATGTCGCGCTCGACATATTCGCCGATGCGGATGCCGGCATCGTAGCCGCGGGCGGTGACGTCGACCGTGGCGTCGTCGACCGCGATCTCGACCGCGATCCGCGGATGGCTGCGCCGCAGCGCCGCCACCACCGGCTCGACCACCAGCGGCACGGCCATGCGCGGCACGGTCAGGCGCAGCAACCCGGTCGGCACCGATCCCATGGCGCCGGCCGCCTCGATCGCCGAGGCGATCTCCGCCGTCGCCGGCCCGACCCGTGCCAGCAGGGCGGCGCCGGCCTCGGTCAGCCCGACCCGCCGCGTGGTCCGGACGAAGAGCAGCGTGCCCAGCCGGGCCTCCAGCGCCTTCACCGCCTGGCTGACCGCCGCCGGCGACACGCCCAGCCGCGCCGCCGCCCCGGTGAAGCCGCCGGCCTCGGCCACGGCGAGGAAAGCGGACAGGCCGGTGAAGGGATCGGGCGGAGACATGCGCCGATTATAAATCAGATCTTAAAAGCTCACAAAGGCAGCACCGATTTTTCGCGGCAATCACAGCCGGTAGGCTCTCTCGCGCAACCAGCAGGGAGGCGACCATGGAAGACCCCTTCGATTCGACGGCATTGCCGCGCCGCACCGTCCTGGCGGGCGCGATCGCGGCCGCCGGAGCAGCGCTTCCGGGCAAGGCATCGGCGGCCGAGACGCCCGGCGTGCTGGCCGGCAAGGTGGCGATCGTCACCGGCGGCACCTCGGGGATCGGCGCCGCGACCGTCGCCGCGCTGGCGCGGGCCCGCGCCAAGGTGGCATTCAACGGCCGGCGCGAGGTGCTGGGCCTCGAGGTCGAGGCGCGGATCCGCTGGGAGGGCGGCGACGTCGCCTATACCCGGGCCGATGTCCGCGACGCCGCCCAGATGGAGCGCTTCGTCGCCGAGACGGTGGCGCGCTGGGGCCGGCTGGACATCGCCTTCAACAATGCCGGCATCGACCTGCCGCCGGCGCCGATCGCCGACACCGACATCGCCGGCTTCGACGACCAAATCGCGACCAATCTGCGCGGCGTCTTCGTGGCGATGAAATACGAGCTGCCCCATCTGGTGCGGGCGAAGGGCGCCATGATCAACACGGCGTCGATCGGCGGCCGCCACGCCTTCCCGAACATCGTCGCCTATGGCGCCACCAAGGCCGCGGTGATCCACATGACCCGCGCCGCCGCCCAGGAATACGGCCGCGACGTGCGCATCAGCGCCATCGCCCCGGGGCCGATCGAGACGCCGATGCTGGAGCGGGTGCGGCGCGACTGGAAGGTGACGACCGAGCAGCTGGTCGCACCCTATCCGATGCGCCGGGCCGGCACGGCCGAGGAGGTCGCGGCGGTGGTGGTGTTCCTGGCCAGCGACGCCGCCTCCTATGTCAGCGGCCACGTCATCGGCATCGACGGCGGCGACCTGGCTTAACCCGCGTCAGAGCCCGTTTGAGAATGCGCTGGCGCGAGTCGGCTGGTGGTGGTTTCGAGAACCGGAGCGCAGCGGACATTGGTCCGTGAGCACCGGAAGCGGAGAAACCGCCTCCAGACGGCCGCGCCAGTAGCATTATCAAATGGGCTCTCAATTCTGCCAGGCGGCGTACCAAAACTCCGGATAGGCCTGGGCCACGGCGGCGGGCTCCAGCGCCGGGACGTAGGGCCGGCCGTGCTTGCGGGTGATGGCGGCGAGCTCGGCCAGGCGACCGGCCGCGTCCCTCTGCGCCGCCGCCTTCTTCGCCGGGTCGTGGGTCGAGGCGGCGTCGCGCCAGATCGACCGGCCGGCGAGGAAGCCCGAGGCGCCGGCCTTGCAGGCGATCTGGACCTGGGTGCGGAAATCGGCATAGCCGACGCCGGCCGAGAGGATCACCCAGGGCACCGAGATGCCGCCATCGAGCCGCCGGCAGGCATCGAGTGCGGCGGCCCTGCCCTCCTCCGTGCTGACGTCGCCGGGGAACTCGACCTTCAGCATGTCGACGCCGTAGCCGTTCGCCTCATGCGCCGAGGCGACGATGCCCTCGATCCGCTTCGCCTTCCAGGCGGCGCTCGACGGGTCCTCGCCCGGCAGCGGGTACCAGATCGGCTCCACCACCAGCGGCAGCGACAGGCTGGCGCATTCGGCGACCAGGTTCCGCACCACCTGGCGTTGATGCTCGGCCACCGCGCTCTCCGGCCGGTAGAACCACAGCAGCTTGCAGGTGTCGACGCCCATCGCCTTCATCTTGCGGGTGCCCCAGCCGGCGCGGAACCGGGTCTCGCGCGCCGCGGCGGCGCCGTTGTAGCCTTCGTCCTCGATGCTGGCCATCAGCCCGACCGACCCGGGCAGGGCGCGCGACGCCAGCGCCGGGGCCAGGCCGTAGCGCGGGTCGAGCAGGAAGGCGCTGACCTCGGGCGACAGCACCCGCACCAGCTCGATCTTCGCCGCGATGGTCATGGCGTAGTCGACCGTGTCGGGGTCCGGCGCCAGCAGCTCCTGGAAGTCCGACAGGTGGTCGAGCGCGCAGATCACGAAGAAGCCGTCGGCCGAGGTGACCCGCTGCAGGCTGCGGATCTTGCCGGGGTCGCGGGCGGCGGAAAGGGAAACCATCGTTCAGTCCTCTTCTATGGAGATCAGGGTGGGCAGGATCCCGGGCGGCTGGCCGAGCACGAGCAGGCAGCCGGCCAGGAAGGTGTCGCCGAGGCCGATCGTGGCCGCGGGACGGTCGAGATGGGGGGCGGCGCAGGCGACCATGGCCCAGCCGTCGCGGTGGTCCCACACCGGGAAGGGCAATGGGGGAAACGCCGCGCCGGGCGGGATGCCATCCGGGTTGGCCGGGGCGCCGCAGGCGGCGCGGGTGGCAGCCAGCAGGCAACCGGCCATCAGCGCCTCCAGCTCCACCGCCGGATCGCCGCGGGTCGCCGCCAGGGCCCAGCCATCGGCATGGACGCAAACCCGGCGCAGGCCGAAGCGGTCGCCGAGGGCGCGGGCCTTGGCGCCGGGATCGCCGGGGCCGGGCGACAGTACCTCCAGCTCCGACAGGCTGAGGCCGAAGGAGGTGGCGTGCGGCGTCAGCCCCGCGACCACGCGGTCGCGCAGCACCGCATGCGGATAGTCGCCGAGCTCGTGATGGATCAGCCCGAGCCCGGCCGCCCGCCAGGCATCGGCAAGCTCGGCGGCGGAGCGGATGGCGGCGTCGACCGCGTCCGGCGGCAGGCCGTTGAAGCCGGACAGGATTCCCGCCCCGGCCGTGGGCGCCAAGCCGATGCTGGCGCGCCAAAAGTCCGGGTCATGGTCCAGCGCCTCGTCGGCGAAGCGCACGATGGTGCGGGACGACCGTCGCGGCATCGCCGGCCCGACCGGGGTGCCCGCGGTGAACTCGAAGATGAAATGCGCCGGCTTGCCGCCGCCGGTCAGCACATAGACCAGGTCGAAGATGCGGAAGGCGTCGAGCGCCCGGAACATCGCCGCGATCAGCAGCGTCGGCATCAGCAGCGGCAGCCGCACCCGCCAGA
>NZ_JBQJIK010000093.1:0-27686 GCF_052078665.1 Inquilinus sp. CA228
CCCAAGAACACTCTTCGCATCCTCTCCTCAATGCCCTCTCACCACCCCCGCGGGGTGGAGCAGCCCGGTAGCTCGTCAGGCTCATAACCTGAAGGTCACAGGTTCAAATCCTGTCCCCGCAACCAACGATACCAACAAGGCCGCCCTCACAAGGGGCGGCCTTGTTGCTTTGGCGTGACGCCACTGGCAAGTGACTGACGCTGGCGCCCCGCGCCGGATCACCGGTCTTCACTCCAGCGCGAAGGCCTCGTGGACGGCCGATTGCAGCGAACCGCCGAGGACGGCGCCGCCGCCGGCCACATAGATCGAATCGCCCAGCACGGTCGCGCCGACGGCGTGGCGCGGGGTCAGCATCGGCGCGTGCTGCTGCCAGGAATCGGTCTTCGGATCGTAGCTCTCCGTCTGCCCGAACACCTTGGCCTGCCGCGGCACGCCCTGTTCGAGCACGCCGCCCTCGCCGCCCATGGCGAACAGGCGGTCGCGATAGGCCACCAGCCCGTGCCCCGACCGGGCCGTGGGGATCGGCGCGCGCTCCTCCCAGGTGTCGCGGTCGGGCAGGTACGCGTGGTGCAGATCGGTGTTGTACTCGAAGGTGTTGAAGCGCCCGCCGATGATGTGGATCACGCCGTCGTAGCCGACGCAGCCGACATGGTCGCGCGCGCCCGGCAGGGCCTTGCGCATCTCCCACCGGTCCGACTGCGGGTCGTACACCTCGTGCCAGCCGACGCTCGCCCGCTCCGCCACCGGCGCCGCGGCCCCGCCGATCAGATGGACCTTGCCGGCCAGCACCACGGCCGCGGCGGCGCCGCGGGCGCGGGGCAGGGGGGCGATGGCGCTCCACCGGTCTGCGGCCACGTCATAGGCATAGGCGTTGGTGTCCGGATCGCGGTTCTGCTGGATGAAGCCGCCGAAGGCATAGACCCGGCCGGCATCGGCCGCGACCGCCACATGGTTGGCGCCGCGCGGCAGCGCGGCCGCGTCGAACCACCGGTCTGCACCGGGATCGTAGACATGATGATAGGCGCGGTCGACGCGTCCCTCGCCATAGCCGCCGACGATGTGCATGCGGTCCGCCCAGGCCGTCGCCCAGGCCATTTCGCTGCGCGGGATCGGCAGCGGCGCGCGAGCGATCCAGCGCCCTTGCGGCCCGTTCGGCGCCGGGCTGTCGAACACGCGCTGGGCCTCCTGCGCGGGTTCGAGGTGATGCACGAAGTCCCCGCCCTTCAGGCGGGAATAGGGCGCGGGCGAGGGCGGCGCGTCCTTCAGCGGCGGCAGGTGATCCGCGTGCTGGGCGAGGGCTTCGGCGCCGAAGGCTGCCGTCGCTACTCCCGTCGCGAGAAAGGTCCGGCGATCCATCTGAGGCCTCTCGGAATGGTCGTGGAGATCTCGATGATACGGGACCGCGGCGTCCGTGCAAGCAATGCGCCATCCCAGCATCTGCATCTAAAATTGCATTTTGTGCTATATAGTGCAAATTTGGGGTACGCCGAAGCCGGGAGATCCATGCGTGACCGTGATGACTGCAGCCGCATCGCTGACCTCGGGCGGCCGCCGATACCGCATCGTCGATCTGCGGCACGCGGCCGGCGCCGATCTCGGCCGGCTGCCCACCATCCACCGCATCCTGCTGGAAAACGTGCTGCGCAACGCGGGCGAGGACGCGCCGCGCGCGGCCGCGGCGATCCTCGCCTGGCTCGGCACCGGGTGGAGCGGGGAGGAGATCCCGTTCCTGCCCGGCCGCGTGCTGATGCACGACACCACCTGCGGGCCGGCGCTGGTCGACATCGCCGGGATGCGCTCCGCCCTCGCCGAGGCCGGCGGCGACCCGCGCCGGCTGAACCCGGTCCTGCCGGTCGACGTCTCGGCCGACCATTCCCTGGCCGTCGACGTGTTCGGCACGCCGGACGCGATGCGGCGGAACATGGAGCGCGAGCTCGGCCGCAACGCCGAGCGCTACCGCTTCATGAAATGGGCGACCAAGGCGCTGTCCGGCGTGCGGGTGCACCCGCCCGGCACCGGCATCATGCACACGCTGAACCTGGAGCGGCTGGCGACGGTGGTCGGCACCGCCGAGCGCGACGGCGTCGCCTGGGCCATGCCCGACACGCTGATCGGCACCGACAGCCACACGCCGATGATCAACGGCATCGGCGTGCTGGCCTGGGGTGTCGGCGGGCTGGAGGCCGAAAGCGTGTGCTTCGGCATGCCGGTGATGATGCGGGTGCCCGATGTCGTCGGCGTCCGGCTGACCGGCTGCCTGAGGCCGGGCGTGCTGGCCACCGACCTGGCGCTCACCGTCACCGAGCGGCTGCGGCGGATCGACCTCGCCGACCGCTTCGTCGAGTTCTTCGGCCCCGGCGTCGCCACCCTGTCGGCCGGCGACCGCGCCGTGGTCGCCAACATGGCGCCGGAGTTCGGCGGCAATTCCGGCTATTTCCCGATCGATGCGCAGACCCTGCGCTATCTGCGCGGCACCGGGCGGGCGGAGGCGCAGGTCCAACTGGTCGAGGACTATGCCCGCCGCCAGGGCCTCTGGTTCGACCCGGCGGCGACGCCGCGCTACACCGAGACGGTCGAGTTCGACCTCGGCGACGTCGAGGTCAGCCTGGCCGGCCCGAGCCGGCCGCAGGATCGGATCCCGGCCAGTGCCACCGTCGCGGCCCTGGCGCCGATGCTGCCGGCCCGGCCTGCCGCCGCGGCGGCCGGGGAGCCCGGCGACGGGGCCGTCGCGATCGCCGCGATCACCAGCTGCACCAACACCTCCGATCCGCGCCTCCTCGTCGCCGCCGGGCTGCTGGCCCGCAAGGCGCGGCGCCTCGGCCTCAAGCCGCCGGCCTGGGTCAAGACCTCGCTGGCGCCGGGGTCGCCGACGGCGGAGCGCATTCTGCGCCGCGCCGGCCTCTTGGAGGATCTCGAGGCCGTCGGCTTCGGCATCGTCGGCTATGGCTGCACCACCTGCATCGGCAATTCCGGGCCGCTGACGCCGGCGATCGAGCGGGCGATGGCCCGCATCCTCCCGGTCGCAATCCTGTCCGGCAACCGCAACTTCCCGGGCCGGGTCCATCCGCAGCTCGAGGCCGGGTTCCTGGCCTCGCCGCCGCTGGTCGTCGCCTTCGCCCTTGCCGGCGACGTGAACCGCGACATCCTCGCCGATCCGATCGGCCGCTCGGCCGCCGGGGCCGAGATCCGGCTCGCCGATCTGTGGTCGACGGGGGCGGAGATCGACGCCGCGCTCGCCGCGGCGGTCGATCCCGCCGACTACGCCGCTGCCTACGAAAAGGCCGAGGCCAGCGAGGACTGGGCGCGGCTCGACGTCCCGGAGGCGACGCTGTTCCCCTGGGACGAGGCGTCGACCTATGTCCGCCGGCCGCCCTTCGCCGCCTTCGGCGCTGGCACCCGGCTGGGCGCCTACCGGGCGCATCCCCTGAACGTGCTCGGCGACGACATCACCACCGACCACATCTCGCCGGCCGGGCAGATCCCGGCGGACAGCGAGGCGGCGGAGCATCTGGTTGCGCGCGGCGAGGACCGGCGCGACCTCAACGTCTTCGCCGCGCGCCGCGGCAACTGGCAGGTGATGCTGCGCGGCCTGTTCACCAACCGCAGCGTGCGCAACCTGCTGGCGCCGGGGATCGCCCCCGGCTCGACCATCCATGCCGGGTCGGGCGAGGCGCTGCCGCTGTGGCGCACCGCCGAGCGCTATGAGCGCGACGGCGAGGCCGTCGTCATCGTCGCCGGCGAGCGCTACGGCATGGGGTCGTCGCGGGACTGGGCGGCCAAGGGCGCCGCGCTGCTCGGCGTCCGCGCGGTGCTGGCGCTCGGCTTCGAGCGCATCCACCGCTCCAACCTGATCGGCATGGGAGTCCTGCCGCTGCGGCTCGCCCGGCATCCGGCGGAGCTGGGGCTGGTGCCCGGCGACCGGCTGGCGATCGCGGCCGATCCGGATCGGCTGGCGCCGCGGGCCGCCGTCGCGGTGACGCTGCATCGCGCCGCGGGCGGGACCGAGGCGCTGCCGGCCACGGCAGCCGTCGAGACCACGCTGGAGATCGAGATCCTGCGGGCCGGCGGGATCATTCCCCTGATCCTGCGCCGCTTCACGGCGGCAGCAGACTGAACCGCCGCCGGTCAGAGGAAGCTGTTCGCGATCAGCTCCTGCGTGTAGGGCGCGGCGACGGTGCGGGCGCGCAGCGCGTCGGACGACAGCTCCTCGATGCAGGCGCCGTCCTTCATCACCAGCACCCGGTCGCACATCTGGCCGACCACGGCGAGGTCGTGGCTGACGAAGACATAGGTCAGCCGGTGCTCCTCGCGCAGGGCCATCAGCAGGTTCAGGATCTCCGCCTGGATCGAGACGTCGAGGGCGGAGGTCGGCTCGTCTAGCAGCACGATCGACGGCCGCAGGGCCAGCGCCCGGGCGATGGCGACGCGCTGGCGCTGGCCGCCCGACAGCTCATGCGGGTAGCGGTCGGCGAAGCGCGCCGGCAGGCCCACCCGCGCCAGGGCCCCCGGCACATGGTCCCACGGGTCCGGCAGGCCCATGGCGATCAGCGGCTCGGCCAAGGCGCGGCCGATGCGGTGCCGCGGATGCAGCGATCCATAGGGGTCCTGGAACACCATCTGCACCCGGCTCAGCTCGTCGCGGCCGCGCGTCGGGCCGACCGGCTTGCCGGCCAGCTCGATCCGCCCGGTCCAGCGCTGCTCCAGCCCGGCCAGGGATCGCAGCACCGTCGACTTGCCGCAGCCGGATTCGCCGACGATGCCGAGCGCGCCGCCGGGCTCGACCGCGAAGGACACGCTCTTCACCGCATGCGCGCTGCCGCGGCGGGACTGGAAGCGCACATCGAGATTCGCGACCCGGACCATCGTCTCGCCAGCGCTCATCGGGCGGTCTCCTCAAGGGCGGCCAGGCGGGCCCGGTCGATCACCGGCAGCCGATGCGGCCGCGGACCGTCGAAGCCCGGCATCGAGGCGATCAGGCCCCGCGTGTAGGGATGCTCGGCCTGGTCGAGCGAGCGCAGCTCCTCGACCACCCGGCCGGCATACATGACGAGAATGCGGTCGCAGAACCGCGCCACCATGCGGATGTCGTGGCTGATCAGGATCAGGCCGGAGCCGTTCTCGCGCACCAGCCCGTCCAGCAGGGTCAGCACGTCCTGGCGCACGCTGACGTCCAGCGCCGAGGTCGGCTCGTCGGCGATCACCAGCTTCGGCTTGTTCAGCAGCATCATCGCGATCATCGCGCGCTGGCCCATGCCGCCCGAGATCTCGTGCGGGTACAGCGCCATGGTCCGCTCCGGATCGCGGATTCGGACATGGCCCAGCATCTCCAGCGCCGCCTTGCGCGCCGCCCGCGACCCCAGCTTCAGATGCACCCGCGCCGATTCCGCGATCTGCGCCCCGATCGGCTTCACCGGGTTCAGCGAATAGCGCGGGTCCTGCAGGATCAGCGCCATGTCGCGGCCGCGGATCCGGGTCATCTCGCGCTCGCGCAGGGCCAGCAGATCGCGGCCGGCGAAGCGCAGCGCGTCGGCCTGGACCTGCGCGCCCTTGGGCTGCAGCCGCATGATGGCGCGCCCGGCCGTCGACTTGCCTGATCCGGATTCGCCGACGATCCCCAGCCGTTCGCGGCCCAGCGTGAAGCTGACGTCGCGCACCGCCCGGGTGGTGTACGCCCCGTGGCCGAAGGTGACCGACAGGTTCTCGACCTGCAGCATGGGGGTGTCAGCGGGCATGGCGGGGATCCAGCACGTCGCGCAGGGCGTCGCCCAGCAGGTTGAAGGCCAGGCTGGTCGCCAGGATCGCCAGGCCGGGCATCACCGAGACCCACCAGGCGTCGAGCATGAATTTGCGGCCGCTGGAGATCATCGCCCCCCATTCCGGCGCCGGCGGCTGGGCGCCGAGGCCGAGGAAGCCGAGGCCCGCCGCGGTCAGGATCACCCCGGCCATCGACAGGGTCAGCCGCACTATCACCGACGGGATGCACATCGGCATCACATAGAGGCCGATCAGGCGCAGATGCGAGGCGCCGTAGAGCCGCGCGGCGGCGATGTATTCGGCCTGCCGAACCACCAGGGTCTCGGCCCGGGCCAGCCGGGCGATCGACGGCCAGGCGGTCAGCGAGATGGCGACGATCGCGGTGCCCAGCCCGGCGCCGAGGGCCGCCGCGAAGGCCAGCGCCAGCACCAGCGAGGGAAAGGACAGGACGATGTCGGTCGCCCGCATCAGCACGGCGTCGACGCGCCCGCCGCAATAGCCGGCGACGACGCCGATCAGCAGGCCGATCGGGCCGATGATCAGGGTGACCGTGCCGACGATCTGCAGCGTGATCCGGCTGCCCCAGACCAGCCGGCTGAAGATGTCGCGCCCCAGCTCGTCGGTGCCGGCGAGATGGCCCCAGCCGGGCGGCTGCAGCACGTTGTTCAGGTTCTGCACGGCGGGGTCGTAGGGGGCGATCCAGGGCGCCAGCAGGGCGATCACCACCAGGAATCCGATGACGGCCAGTCCGGCCATGCCCAGCTTCTCACACCGGAAGCGGCGGATCTGGGCCGACCAGGCGCCGCCGGCCGCCTGCTCCGCCGCGGCGGGCGGCATCGGCTGCTCAGCCTGCATCGACATCAGCGGGCCTCCCGCGTGCGGGGGTCGAGCGCCAGATAGGCGGCGTCGGCGAGGACGTTGAGGATCATGAAGATCAGGCCGATCAGCAGGGTGCAGGCCAGGATGGCGTTCATGTCGCCGATCATCAGGGCGTTGGTCATGTACTGGCCGATGCCGGGCCAGGAGAACACGATCTCGACCAGCACCGCCCCCTCCAGCAGGTGGCCATAGGAGATCGCCAGGATGGTGACCAGCTGCACCGCGATGTTCGGCAGGATGTGGCCCCAGACCACGCCCGGCAGACGCAGGCCCTTGGCCCGGGCGGCGACGATGTAGTCCTGGCCCAGCTGTTCCAGCGTGAAGCTGCGGGTCATGCGGACGATATAGGCCATCGAGGCATAGGCCAGGATGCAGGCCGGCAGGATCAGGTGGCCCAGCGCGTTCCAGAAGATCTCGTGCTCGCCGGCCAGCAGGCTGTCGATCAGGATGGCGCCGGTCCGCGGCTCGACGATGTCCTCGTAGAACACGTCGATCCGGCCCGGCCCGCCGACCCATTGCAGCCCGGCGTAGAACACGATCAGCCCGACGATGCCGAACCAGAACACCGGCAGGGAATGGCCCAGCAGCGCCAGCACCCGGGCGATCTGGTCCAGCAGCGTGTCGCGGTACAGCGCCGCCAGCAGGCCGAGCGGCACGCCGACGGCGACGCTGAGGATGATGGCCAGCGTCGCCAGCTCCAGCGTCGCCGGGAAGGCGGCGGCCAAGTCCGACGCCACCGGGTTGCCGGTCAGGACCGCGGTGCCCAGGTCGCCCTGGGCCATGTTCTTCAGATAGACCCAGAACTGCTCGGGGATCGGCAGGTCCAGGCCCATCTTGGCCCGCATCGCCGCATAGGCCGCCGGGTCCGCCAGCTCGCCGACGATGGCGCCCACCGGATCGGACGGCATCAGCCGCCCGATCACGAAGGTGAGGCACAAGAGGACGAACAGGCTGAGCAGCAGGCCGAACAGGCGGCGCAGCAGCTTCAGCGGCAGGTCGCGGGTCATGTCAGCCCTCGTCGCCTGGAAACACGGTCACTCGGCCTTCTTCTTGACGATGTCCAGCCGGACGCCGCGGAAGCCCTGGCCGATGAAATTCTCGACGTTGCCGGACACCACCACCGGCGAGAACCGCTCGAACATCGGCAGGATGGCCGGGCCGCTGGCCAGGAAGATCTTCTGGATCTCGGTGTAGAGGGCCTCGCGCTTGGCGCGGTCCTCCTCGCCGCGGGCCTGCACGGTCAGCTTGGTCAGCTCCGGGATGTCCCAGGCCGACCGCCAGGTGAAGTAGCCGGAATTGCCCTCCGGGCTGTTGTCCGGGTTGTAGGTGAAGTTCTGCAGCGACCCGATCGGGTCCGCCATGTTGCCGCCGCCGGTCAGCGGCATCAGCAGGTCGAAGTCCCGGCCGCGGTGGGCGGCGATGATCTGGCTGCCGTTGCCCTGCTCGATCGAGACCTTGATGCCGATCTGGGCCAGCGAGGCCTGGATCGCGGTGGCCAGGTCGACGCGCGGGGTCTCGGCGATCGTCTTCAGGGTCAGCGGGAAGCCGTCCGGGACCCCGGCCTTGGCCAGCAGCTCCTTGGCCTTGGCGACGTCCAGCGTGAAGCCGGGGTCGGGCAGGGCGGTCGGGTAGTTCTCCGGCACCGGCACCTGGCGGACCCGGCCATAGGGCCCCATGATCGTCTTCTGCATGCCGGCATAGTCCAGGCCCCAGGCGATGGCGCGGCGGACGTCGGGGTTGGCCAGGTACTGGTTCTGGGTGTTCATCGCCAGCACGTAGAAGCCGCCGGTCGGCACGCGCTGGGTGACGAAGCCGGGCTTGCCGTCGAAGGCGGCGATGTCGGAGGCGGCCAGCGCCGTCGCCACGTCGATGTCGCCGCGCTCCAGCAGCAGGCGCTGCACCTGGCTTTCCGCGACGTGGCGCATCACCACCCGCTTCATCGCCGGCGGGCCGCCCCAGAAGGCGTCGTTGCGGTCCATCAGGATGATCTCGTTCGGCGACCAGCGGCGCAGCACGAACGGCCCGGACCCGGCCGAATTGGCGCGCAGCCAGGCGTTGCCGAAATCGTTGTCGGCCTCGTGCTTGGTGGCCTCGGCCTTGTCGATCACGGCGCCGTTGTTGCCCGACAGGGCGAATAGCACGAACTCGGCGATGGTGCCTTCCGGCAGCTTCAGGCGGAAGGTCTTCGGGTCGACCACCTCAAGGAAGCTGTCGATGTTGGTCTCGTCATAGCCGTAGGGCTTCCACAGCGACGCGGCGGCCTGGTTCAGCTTCAGCATCCGCCGCAGCGACCACGCCGCATCCTCGGCCGTGACCGGGTTGCCGCTGGCGAATTTGGCGTCGCGCAGGTGGAAGACGATGGACCGGCCGTCGACCTCCCAGCTCTCGGCCAGCTGCGGCACCAGCTTGGTTGCATCCTTCGGATCGGTCGAGACCAGCCGGTCGTAGATGTTGGAGGTGATGATCCAGGACCCCGACTCGGTGGCCTGGCCTGGATCCAGCGACAGTACCTGCGCCAGCGATGCGCCGATCACCAGCTGGTCGGCCGGCGTCTTGGCCGCGGCGGCGCCGCAGACCGGCACCAGCGCGACGGCCAGGGCTAGCAGCCTCGTCCTCCATCGTTTCACGATACGGTCCTCCCTATTTTTGGTATGATGTCTGTTGTCTGACGACTATCATCGACGATCTTGACTTCGCAAGAGTCAAATGTGTGACTGCCGGTGACGAATGGGCGGAAGGCACGCCCCAGCAAGAATCGACCAGGAGGAGCGGTGCCGAACCCAATTGGAGTCGATGCGGGGCTGCCGCGACGCCGTGAGAAGCTGGCCGTCGCCATCGTCGAGGCCCTGAGCAACCGGATCGCCAACGGCGTGCTGGCAGTCGGCGCCAGATTGCCGACCGAGCAGCGCCTGATCGACGAGTTCAACGTCAGCCGCACCGTGGTGCGCGAGGCGATCGCCGAGTTGCGGGCCAAGGGGCTGGTCGAGCCGCGGCAGGGCGTCGGCGTGTTCGTGACCCCCGGGGTGGAGCCCGAGCCCGGCCTCTTGTCCGGCGACTTCACCCGGCTGTCGGAAGTGTTGGAATTGCTCGAGTTCCGCATGGGCGTTGAGATCGAGGCGGCAGGCCTGGCGGCGCTGCGCCGGTCGTCGCGGCAGGAGGCCGAGATCCTGCTGGCGCATGGCCGCATGATCGCCGCCGTCGATATCGGCGGCAGCGCCGTCGACGCCGATTTCGGGCTGCATCTGGCGATCGCCGCGGCCACCAACAACCACTTCTACACCGACGTCCTGACCTATCTCGGCAAGCGCACCATCCCGCGCAGCCGGCTGGGCGAATCGGCCGAGGCGACGACCAGCTATCTGCGCAAGGTGATCGTCGAGCATGCCCGGATCATCGCGGCGATCGAGCGCCAGGACCCGGACGGCGCCCGTCTGGCGATGCGCCATCACCTGACCGAAAGCCAGCGCCGCTACCGCGCCCTGGGCGGGCTGCCGGCCGACGCCGAATCCTGACCGGCATCGCCGCGTTCCGGCTTGTCATCAGTCATATGATGTCATATTAGCTCAGCCAACAAAGCTGATCGCAGGGAGGGTGCGGGCATGTATCTCGGAACGCAGAACGGGATCCGGGGCGACGATGATTACCGGGTCCTGAGCCAGCTCGGCGTCCGGCACCTGAACGACAACCCGGCCGGCAACCCGCATGACTGGTCGCTGGACGTGCTGCTGCGCCATCGCGAGAAGGTCGAGGGCTTCGGCCTGGTGCTCGACATGGTGCAGCTGCCGCTCGGCTCCCGCCCGATCGAGCAGTCGGACAGCCCCGACATCCTGTCGGCCGGGCCGGACCGCGACCGCCAGATCGACTCGATCTGCCGGCTGATCGAGACCCTGGCGCGCGCCGGGATCCCGGCCGCCAAGTACAACCTCAACATCATCGGCATCCCGCGCACGCCGGACGAGCCGGGCCGCGGCGGGTCGCTGAACGCCTCCTTCCGCTGGGACAAGGCCGACCACGACGCGCCGCCGACCAGGATCGGAACCCTGTCCGAGGACGAGAACTGGGAGCGCATCGACTATTTCCTCGAGCGCGTGATCCCGGTCGCCACGGCGAACAAGATCCGGCTGGCCTGCCATCCGCACGACCCCTACACCCCGCCCGGCTATCGCGGCGTCACCCGGGTGCTGGGCACGGTCGAGGGGCTGAAGAAATTCATGCTGATGCGCGAGAGCCCCTATCACGGCCTCAATTTCTGCCAGGGCTCGGTCGGCGAGATGCTGGAGGATCCGGGCCGCGAGATCGACGAGGTGATCCGCTGGTTCGGCAGCCGCGGCAAGATCTTCAACGTCTATTTCCGCAACATCCGCGGCGGCAAGCTCTCCTTCATGGAGACGTTCCCGGATGAGGGCGACATGGACATGTGGCGGTCGATGAAGCTCTACGCCGAGCTCGGCTACCCCTACATGGTGATGCCGGACCATGTGCCGACCATCAGCGGCCGCGACCCGGAAGGCGTCGCCTTCGCCTTCTGCTACGGCTACATCGCCGCCCAGCTCGAGACGCTGAGCCAGCTCTACCCGGGGTCCGTGACCCGCTGATCCGATCGAACGAGGCTTCTATGGATCCCCAGCAGCTCAAAGGGGGCCTGTCCGCCGGGCTCCTGTCCTTCCCCGTGACCCATTTCGACGCCGATTTCCGCTTCGACCGCGCCGGCTACGAGGCGCATGTCGGCTGGCTCGGCGGCTTCGACGCCGCGGTGCTGTTCGCCGCCGGCGGCACCGGCGAGTTCTTCTCGCTGACTCCGGCCGAGGTGTCGCAGGTGGTGGGCGCGGCCAAGGCCGTTGCCGGGTCCACGCCGATCGTCTCCGGCTGCGGCTACGGCACCCAACTCGCGGTCGAGATCGCGCGGGGCGCCGAGGCGGCGGGGGCCGACGGCATCCTGCTGCTGCCGCCCTATCTGATGACGGCGGAGCAGGCGGGCCTCTACGCCCATGTCAAGGCGGTGTGCGACGCCGTCGGCATCGGCGTCATCGTCTACAACCGCGACAATGCGGTGCTGTCGGCCGACACCATCGCCCGGCTGTGCGATTCCTGCCCGAACCTGGTCGGGTTCAAGGACGGCCACGGCCAGGTCGACCTGGTGCTGGAGATCACCCGCCGGATGGGCAGCCGCCTGGCCTATATCGGCGGCATGCCGACGCATGAGGTGTTCGCCGCGCCCTATTTCAGCGCCGGCGTGACCACCTATTCCTCGGCCGTGTTCAACTTCGTGCCGGAGCTGGCGCAGCGCTTCTACCGCGCCCTGCGCGACGGCGACACGGCGACCACCGACACGCTGCTGCGCGACTTCTACTACCCGCTGCTGGCGATCCGGAATCGCGGCAAGGGCTATGCCGTGTCGATCATCAAGGCCGGGCTGGCCGCGATCGGCCGCTCCGCCGGCCCGGTGCGCCCGCCGCTGACCGACCTGAAGCCGGAGGAGATGGCGCAGCTGCGCGACCTGCTGGCCCGGCACGCGGAGGTCCTGGCGCCGGGCTAGGCCGGCGCGATCACGGAACCGTCCTCCGCCATTCCGGTGATGACCCGCTCGACCGCCTCGACGCTGGTGTGCTTGGGATCGATGTCGTCCGCCACCACCCGGCCGCGGCGCATCACCACGATGCGGTCGACCACCTGGAAGACATGGTGGATGTTGTGGGCGATGAAGATGCAGGAATGCCCCGAATCCCGGGCGTTGCGGACGAAGCGCAGCACCCCTTGCGTCTCCGCCACGCCGAGATTGTTGGTCGGCTCGTCGAGGATGATCAGGTCGCTGTCGAAATGCATCGCGCGGGCGATCGCCACGGCTTGGCGCTCGCCGCCGGACAGCGAGCCGATCGGCGTGTCGGGCGGGATGTCCTTGCTGATGCCGACCCGCTTCAGCAGGTTGCGCGCGACCGCGTCCATGGCGGCGTGGTCCATGCGGTTGAGCAGGCGCGGCCCGCGGATCGGCTCGCGGCCGAGGAACAGGTTGCGGGCGATCGACAGCTGCGTCACCAGCGCCGAGTCCTGGTAGATCGTCTCGATGCCATGGGCGATGGCGTCGGTGGTGCTGCCGATCTCCACCTTGCGGCCGCGGATGAAGATGTCGCCGCTGGTGTACGGCACCGCGCCCGAGAGGATCTTGATCAGCGTCGACTTGCCGGCGCCGTTGTCGCCGAGCAGGCCGACGATCTCGCTCTCGCCGACCGTCAGGCTGACGTCCTCCAGCGCCCGGACGCGACCGTAGAACTTGGTGATATGCGCCATGCGGATCAGGGGTTCGGCCATCGCTGTCAGGTCCCCGCCTGGTGCCGGCGTTCAAGCCAGGAGTGCAGCGCCATCATCCCCAGGATGATCGCGCCGATGAAGATGTTGTAGGCGAGGCCGGGCACGCCGATCAGGACGATGCCGTTGCGCATCACCCGCAGGATGAAGATGCCGAGCACGGTGCCCAGGATGGTACCGCGCCCGCCGCTCAGCGCCGTGCCGCCGATCACCACCATGGCGATGACCTCGAGCTCGTAGCTGGTGCCGCTGTTCGGGTTGGCGGCCGAGGTGCGGATCGAGCTGATCACCCCGGCCAGGGCGGCCATCGTCGACGACAGCACGAACAGCGCGATCTTGGTGCGGCCGACGCGCACGCCGCGGGCCCGCGCCGCGCCGGGATTGCCGCCGGCGGCCTGGATCCAGTTGCCGGCCTTGGTCTGGTTCAGGACGTAGCCCATCGCCAGCGCGGCGGCGATGAACCAGAACAGCGACATGTAGACCCGGAAGCCGCCGACGAAGAAGTCGCCGGCCAGCAGCCAGGCCAGCCAGTTGCCGCCGGTGTTCCAGGTCCGCTGCGGGAAGCCGTCGGTGATGAACAGCGCCGTGCCGCGCACCACCAGCAGCATGCCGAGGGTCACCAGGAAGGACGGGATCTTCAGCCCGGTCACGAACCAGCCATTGACCAGCCCGATCAGGCCGGCGACGGCCAGGGCGGCGACGAAGCCGACCTCCAGCGGCGCCGTGCCGCTGTTGAATAGCGTCCACATCAGCACCGGGGCGAAGCCGAAGACCGAGCCGACCGAGAGGTCGAACTCGCCGGAGGTCATCAGCAGCGTCATCGCCAGCGCGATCAGGCCGAGCTCGACCGTGAAGGCCAGGGTGTTGCTGATGTTCTGGGGTGACAGGAACTCGGGGTTGATCGCCCAGAAGGCGGCGAGCTCGACCACGAGCAGGATGAGAGGCCCGAATTCGGGCTTGGCCACCAGGCGGTGGACGATCGAGCGATGTTCCAATGGAGAGTCCCGAGAAGGGGTCTGCGCGGCACCTGCGGCCGCGCAGACCGGTGGAGCCCTACTTGCCGGACAGGATCTTGTCGTAGACCGCCGCGGTGTCCTTCTCGTACAGCGCGCCGGTGATGACGTTGAACCCGGGCGGGATGCCGCTCCCGGCCATGGCCGCGAGCGACAGGGCGACGTAGCTGGTCGCCTGCGGATCCTGCCACTGCCCTGCATTGACGTAGCCGGTGAGGACCTCCTGGGTGGTGTCGAGCGAGTTGCCCCAGCCGACGACCGGGATCTCGCCGGGCTTGACGCCGGCTTGGTCGAACACGCGCTTGATGCTGCCGGTCACCAGGTCGCCCAGGCCGATGATGGCCTTGATCTTCGTCCGGTTGGCGGTCAGGTAGTCGACCATCCGGCTGATGGCCTCGGCCTGGTCCAGCGTGTTGTCGGTCACCTCCCAGGTGATCCCGAGCGGCTTGAACACGCTGGCGATGCCTTCCTCTTCCTGCACGCCGTAGGTCGCGCCGGGGATCTCGACCGGCAGCCAGACGAAGTCGCCGGACTTCACCAGGCCCTTGTCGACCAGGTACTGCGCCCAGTTCCGGCCGAAGGTGGTGTTGTCGCCGCCGACATAGGCGTCGAAACCGGCCTGGGGGTCGGGGGTGTTGAAGTTGATGATCGGGATACCCGCGGCCTTCGCCTCCTTCACCACCTCGATCAGGCTGCCCGGATCCGGGCTGGTGGTGACGATGCCGTCGGCCTTGGCGGCGATCGCGGCGCGCACCGCCTCCTGATGCGACGGCACGTCGCCGCTGTGGAACGAGGTGTTCACCGTCTGGCCGGTATCCGCGGCCCATTGCTTGGCGCCGGCCAGGAAGTAGGTCCAGACCGGGTCGGCCGGGCCTCCGTGCGAGATCCAGTAATAGGTCTTGGCCTGGGCCGCGGCCGGCGCGGCCAGCGCCAACAGAACGCCGCAGAGCAGCAGCGACAATCGCCTGAACATGCGTTTCCTCCCCTGTTATCGCCGCCTTCTCACGATCGATGGGCGGACATGCATCGAGACTGACACAGGTACGGGCAGCCCGGCGATGCGGATCGCCATGGCGCCCCGCTTCAGCGGGTGCCTTCCGGCTGCGTCTTGGCCTCGACGGTCTCGTCGCGCTCCGGGTCGAAGAAGGCGCGGTGGCCGGCGTCCAGCGTCAGACCCAGCGCCTTGATCCGGTCGTCCGCCACCTTCTCCAGCCTGGTGTAGCCGGGGTGGTGGTGCGCCTTGTACGGGTCGTTCCAGGCGGCGTTGTAGCAGCACAGCATGACGTTGCGCGAATGCTCGGACTTGTTCTGCTCCGAGGCGTGCAGCGTGTTGGCGTGGAAGAAGCAGACGTCCCCCGGCGCCATCTCCATGTAGTCGCGCGGCATCCGCTCCAGCGCCTGGTTCACCCGCTCCATGTCGGCGCCGGTCTGGCCGCCGACCCTGCCATGGTCGATCCGGCCCAGCTTGTGGCTGCCGCGGATCATCTGCAGGCAGCCATTCTCCTTGGTCGCCCGGTCGATCGCGATGGCGACCGACATCATGTCGGGGTACAGGCAGCCATTGTTGTACCAGTAGCCGTAATCCTGGTGCCAATCCCAGGCGCCGCCGGCGCGGGGCCGCTTCATCGTCAGCTTGGAGTGGTAGTGGTAGACCTCGCCGCCCAGCAGCCGCTCGGCGCCGCCGACCATGCGGTCGCAGCGGGCGAAGGCGCCGAACAGGTCGTCGCCCGGATGGTTCCACAGCGCCAGCTCGGTCGACCCGCCCAGGCTGTCCTTCAGCGCCACGACATGGCTGCGGATGCCCTCGTCCTGCGTGATCGCCTGCTGCAGCAGGCCGATCTCCTCGCCGTCGAAGAAGCCGGGCTTGACGACATAGCCGTCGCGCCAGAAGGCGGCGTGGTCGGCCTCGGTCAGTTGGGGAAAGGGCATCGGGTCCTCCTGGTCTTCAAGGCAGGTTCTCGCGGGTGAAGATCTCGATCCGCACCGGGGCGCCCGGCGCGGCCGGCTCGGCCGGACGGGTGTGGTGGCCCAGCAGCAGCCGCAGCGTCTCCGCCGCCTCGGCCCGTGGGTTCTGGTTGATCGCCGCGTCCATCACGCCGTCGATCAGGAAGCGGCGGGTGTGCGGCGTCAGCTCGTGGCCGATATAGACCAGGTGCGGCGCCTCCGCCGGCCGGCGGCGCAGCACCTCGGCGACGCCGCGGTTGCCGCCGCCGATGTTGTAGAGGCCGATCAGGCCGGGATGGGCGTCCAGCAGCCGGGCGGTCACCGCGGCGCTCTGCTCGACGCTGTCATGGCCCTCGACCAGGGCCGGGACGGTCAGGTTCGGGAAGCGCTCGCGCAGCACGCTGCGGAAGCCGGCCTCGCGTTCCTCATGGCCGCGATAGGCCAGGCTGCCGGCGATCAGCCCGACCTCGCCGCTGCGCCCGGCCAGGAAGCGGCCCATCAGGTCGCCCGCGGTGCGGCCGGCGGCGCGGTTGTCGACGCCGACATAGCCGATCCGGGCCGATTGCGGCAGGTCCGACACCATGGTCGCCACCGGCACGCCGGCGGCCGCCAGTTCCGCCACTGCCTCGCGCACCGCCGGGTGGTCGAGGGCGATGAAGCCGACGCCGTCGCTGCCCCGGCCGACCCGGCGCAGAGCTTCGGCCAGCGCGTCGGGGTCGAAGCCCTCGATCAGGTGCAGCCGCGGCTTCACGCCGAAGGCGGTGAAGTCCCGCTCGGCGGCCAGCACCGCCTCGCCCAGGTCGCGGATGAAGGTGTTGCTGCCGGCCGGCAGCACGATGTCGAACAGCAGCGCCCGGCCGCGCGACAGCAGGCTGGCGGCCAGGTTGGGGGCGTAGTTCAGCCGCTGCACCACCGCCTGGACCCGGCTCGCGGTCTCGGCGTTGACGCCGTCGCGGCCGTTCAGCACCCGGTCGACCGTGGCCAGGCTGACCCCGGCCTCGCGGGCGATGTCGACCATGCGCGCCTTCTTGCCGGCGTCCGTGGCGGTGGTGTCCTGCCTCATGCCGTTAGACCCCCAGCGCCCGCAGCTTGCCGTCGATGAAGGCCTTGGCGCGGGGCACGTCGGCCTCCTCCAGATGCTCGATGATCAGCGGGATGTTCGGGTGCCGGCGGGACAGGCGCTGCAGATACAAATCGTAGTTCAGCGACCCCAGCCCCGGCGCCGGCAGCTCGATCTCGCCGACGCCGCGGAAGCTGTGCGCCTCCGACGCGTCGATGTCGGCATGCTTCTCCGACTTGTCGGTGCCGGAGCGCTTCACGTCCTTGGCGTGGCTGATCCGGATGCGGTCGTCCAGCGCGTCGAAGATCCGGTTCAGCTCCCGGTCCATGCGGTCGATGTTGTGGGATTCGAAGTAGTTGGTCGGGTCCATCAGCAGGCCCAGGCCCGGGTTGGGCACGTCGGCGAACAGGCGGAGCGTCTCGTCGACCGAGCCGATCACGTTGTTGACATAGGTCTCGAGCAGGAAGACGGCGCCGTGGTCATAGGCGGTGCGGGCCAGATCCTCGACCACCGCGCGGCACTCCTCATAGCCCTCCTCGGTCTTGTTCCTCGGGTGGTGCACCCAGTCGCTCTCGGTGGCGAAGGTGCCGGTCTCGCTGATGACATAGGGGCTGCCCAGGTCGCGGGCGTGGCGGATCAGCGTCCGCAGATGCTCCAGCTTGGCCTGCCGTGCCGCCGGGTCGGGGTGGACGATGTTGGTGTAGCCGCTGATGGCGCAGACCGGCAGGTCGTGGTCGCGGAAGGTCTCACGGATGGTCCGGCATTTCTCGCGCGTGATCGCGCTTGTGGACAGGTCCATGTCCTTGAAGGCGAGGTCGAGCTGGACGGTGTTGAACCCCAACGAGCGGATCTTCTTCGCCGTCTCCGGCAGCGAATAGGGGAAGTAACCGGTGAAGATGCCGACCTGGATCATGACGCGTTCCTCCGTGTTGCTTGTTGTTGTCAGGCGCCGAATTCCGCCAGGCGGACGGCGCGCTTTTCCGTGAGCGAGCGGTAGGCGGCCTCGACCAGGGCCATGGTGCGGACGTTGTCGGCGCCGCTCAGCAGCGGCGGCTCGCCGGTCTTCACCGCGTATTGCAGCTGCTCCATCACACCCTTGAAGGCGTGCGGGAACCACATCGTGTCCCAGCGCGGGCGCACCCAGGTGCCGCCGGTCTCCGGCGCGCAATAGGCCAGGGTGCTGGGGCTGCCCTTCGGATAGTCCGGCCAGCCGATGGTGCCCTGGGCCAGGCCCTCGGTGCCCTCGACCCGCCACTTGATGTAGATGTCGCTCTCGAAGCCCTCGGCGCGCGGGCCGGACCAGACATCCTCCAGGCTCACCGCCATCAGCCCGCCCGGGAAGGACAGGGTGGAGCAGCAGATGCCGTCGCGATGCGGGAAGCGGGTGCGCGGGTCGGTCCGCGCCGCCGTATAGATCTCGACCGGGTCGCCGAACAGGAAGCGCAGCACGTCGAGGTGGTGGATGCTCATGTTGAGCAGGGTCAGCCGGCCATAGGCCTCGAGGAAGGGCTGCCAGTGCGGGATCGCCCGCATCTCGATCGTCGCCAGCACCGGCGTGCCCAAGGCGTTGCGGTCGAGCAGCTGCTTCAGCACCCGCATCGACTGGTCGAAGCGCATGTTCTGGTTGACCGACAGGATCTTGCCGGCGGCCGCGGCCTCCGCGGCCAGGCGCTGCGCCTCGGCATGGTCCATCGCCAGCGGCTTCTGCGCCAGGATCGCCCGGATGTGCGGCTGGCGCAGCGCGTGCCGGATCAGGGCCGGCTGCTGGTCGGGCGGGAAGGCGATGTCCAGGATCTCGACCTCGCGGTCCTCGATCAGCGCCGCCGACGTGTCGTGGACCCGCGGGATGTCCCAGCGTTCCGCCACCGCCCGCGCCTTGTCCGGCGTGCGGCTGGCGATGGCGACGACCGGGAAGCCGGCCTCGCGATACGCCGCCAGATGCACATCCGCCATGATGAACCCGGCCCCGATCGCGCCGATGCGGTGGTCACGGCAACGGATCTCGGGGTCGGGCGCGAAACCCGACGGCACGGACATGGCGGCCTCCCTGACGGCGTTTTGAGGTACGTTACCGATTCCGATTTTCGGCTTCAATGGTGAATCTAGGGGATGCAGATCTCGTTATTGGAAGAGGATATGAGGTACGTTACCGGCCGGAGGGCGATGCCGGCCTGATCGCCCAGGCGCCAATTGTCCAGAATATCGGACATCGGATCGTGCCGCCGCGTTGACGCCGGCCTGACGCGAACCTCATCCTTGCAAAAAACAGATCCAGGGAGCGGGCGATCGCCACGGGCCCGGGCTGGGAGGAACGCTTGCAAATCGGCTTCAACCTGCTGGTGGTGGGAGGGGCGATCTCGCCCGCCGACCGCCCGGTGCTCGAATCCCTGAAGCGCCACGGCTATGACGGCGTCGAGGTGCCGGTCATGGGCGGGGTCGAGGCCGGCTATGCCGCGCTCGGACGGCTGCTCGACGAGCTCGGCCTGGCCCGCACCACCACCGCCATCATCCCCGACCTCGACCACAGCCCGATGAGCGCGGACCCGGCCATCCGCCGCCGCGCCCGCGACCGGCTGGCCTGGGCGATCGATTGCGGCCATGCCCTCGGCGCCACGGTGATGGGCGGCCCGTACCATTCGCCGCTCGGCGTGTTCTCGGGGGCCGGGCCGACCGAGGATGAGTTGGCCAACCTGGCCGAGGCGCTGCATTGGGCCGCGGGCCGGGCGCAGGAGGCCGGCATCCACCTGTCGATCGAGGCGGTGAACCGCTTCGAATGCTACGCCCTGAACACGATGGCGCAGGCGGAGCGGCTGCGCGCCCGGGTCGCGCACCCGAATTTCGGCTTCATGTACGACACCTTCCACGCCAATATCGAGGAGCGCGACCCGGTCGCCGTCATCGCTGCCCATGCCGCCGGCATCACCCATGTCCATCTGTCGGAGAACGACCGCGGCATCCCCGGCCGCGGCCATGTGCCGTTCGCGGCGACCCTGCGGGCCGTGCGCGGCATCGGCTATGATGGCTGGCTGACGGTCGAGGCCTTCGGCCGGGCGCTGCCGGACCTCGCCGCCGCCACCCGGGTGTGGCGCGACCTGTTCCCCGACCTCGACACGCTGTTCGCCGAATCCATCGCCCTGATCCGGCGCGAATGGGAGGCGGCGGCATGACCGGCGCCGCGCCGCGCTTCGAGATGCGGGGCATCCGCAAGGTCTTCCCCGGCGTGGTCGCGCTCGACGGCGTGTCCTTCGCCTGCCGGGCCGGCGAGATCCACGCGCTGTGCGGCGAGAACGGCGCCGGCAAGTCGACCCTGATGAAGGTGCTGGGCGGGGTCTATGCCCCGGATGTCGGCGAGATCCTGGTCGACGGCGCGGCGGTGCGCTTCGCCCACCCCGCCGCCGCCCGCGCCGCCGGCATCAGCATCATCCACCAGGAGCTGAGCCTGCTGCCCGACCGGACGGTGGCCGAGAACATCCATCTCGGCATCGAGCCGGTGCGCCGCTTCCGGTTGGACCGCGCGGCGATGCGGGCCGGCGCCCGGTCGCTGCTGGCCCGCCTGTCCTCCGACCTCGACCCGGACATGCCGGCGCGCGACCTGACCATCGCCGAGCAGCAGACGGTGGAGATCGCCAAGGCGCTGGCGGTCGACGCCCGCATCCTGGTGATGGACGAGCCGACCGCGGCGCTGGACGACGTCGAGGCGGCGCGGCTGCTGCAACTGGTGCGCGGCCTCAAGGCGGCCGGCGTCGCCGTGGTCTACATCTCGCACCGGATGCCGGAGGTGTTCGCCATCGCCGACACCGTCACCGTGCTGTCGGACGGGCGCCACGTCGCCACCCGGCCGCGGGCCGAGACGGGGGCGGACGAGGTGGTCCGGCTGATGGTCGGCCGGCCGCTCAGCGACTATTACCCGCCGCGGCCGGCGGACCCGCCGGGCGACCCGGTGCTGCGGGTCGAGGGCGGCGGCAATGCGCTGCTGGCCGATATCGATCTGGTGGTGCGAAGCGGCGAGATCGTCGCCGTCGCCGGGCTGGAAGGCTCCGGCAAGACCGCGCTGGCGCGCGCCGTGGTCGGGGCCGAACCGTTCCTGACCGGCCGGATGTGGATCGGGGCGAAGGAGGCGCGGCCCGGCTCGGTGCGGGCGGCCCTGTCGCAGGGGCTCGGCCTGGTGCCGGAGGACCGCAAGCGCGACGGCCTGGCGCTGATGCAGTCGGTGCGCGACAACGGCCTGCTGGCCCGCCGCGGCCTCGCCGGCCTGTTCGCACGGCCGAACGGCAAGGCGGCAGGGGCGGCGGCGATCGACGGCATCCTCGCCGCGGTCGATGTCCGGGCGGTGAGCTGGGAGCAGGAGATCCGGCTGCTGTCGGGCGGCAACCAGCAGAAGGCGATCCTGGCGCGCTGGCTGGCCTGCGACCCGCAGCTGCTGGTCTTCGCCGAGCCGACGCGCGGCGTCGACGTCGCCGCCAAGGCCGCGCTCTACCGGCTGATGCGCGACTTCACCGGCCGCGGCCGGGGCATCCTGGTCGCCACCTCCGACCTGCCCGAGGCGCTGGGCCTGGCCGATCGCATCCTGGTGATGCGGGGCGGCCGGATCGTCGGCGAGCGGCCGGGCGGCGCGACCGAGGAGGAGGTCATGGCGCTGGCCACCGGCCATCGCTTCGACGCCGTCGCGGCGCTGGGGGCGGCATGAGCGCGATCGCCACCGCCGGGCGGCCGCGCCGCCGCGCCGAGCTGCCGGTGCCGCTGATCCTGATCGCGGCCTCGGCCATCGGCTTCGCTGCCACCGCGCTGGCCACCGGCCAATCGGCGCAGCTCTCGGCCGACGGCGTGATCGCGGTGCTGGAGCGGGTGGTGGCGCTCGGCCTGGTGGCGCTGGGCCAGACCTTCGTCATCCTGGCGCGGTCGATCGACCTGTCGGTCGCCAACCTGGTCAGCGTCGCCGCGGTGATGGCGTCCTGGATGATGCAGGGCGACCCGGCGATGATGCTGCCGGCGGTGGCCGCGGTGCTGGCCATCTCGGCTTTGGTCGGGGTGGTGAACGGCCTGCTGGTGACCCGGCTCGAGATCAACCCGCTGATCGCCACCCTCGGCGTCGGGCTGGTGCTGCAGGGGCTGCTCAGCGCCTCGTTCCAGAACTTCGCCGGGGCGGTGCCGGAAAGCTTCCAGGTGCTCGCCTACGGCCAGATCGGGCCGGTGCCCTATCCGGTGATCGGCCTGTTCGTGCTGACCGGCTGCGCCGCCTTCGTGCTGCGGTCGACCCGCTTCGGCGCCCATCTCTACGCCACCGGCGGCAACCCGGACGGGGCACGCCTGGCCGGCATCCACACCCATCGGGTGACGCTGGCCGCGCATGTGACCTGCAGCCTCGCGGCCGGGCTGACCGGCCTCTACCTCGCCAGCCGCCTGCGCTCCGGCGCCCCCTGGGTCGGGCGCGACGGGCTCTACGACCTCGAATCCATCGCCGTGGTGGTGATCGGCGGCACCATCCTGGCCGGCGGCCGCGGCGGCGTCTGGGGCACGCTGGCCGGGGTGATCCTGTTCGGCACGCTCGACGCCGTGTTCACCATGGTCGGCATCGACGCCTTCGTGAAGCAGGTGCTGCGCGGCGGCATCGTCATCGCCGCGGTCGCGGTCTATGCCTACCGCACGCGGGGGCACGTGGCATGATCGAGACCACGGAACCCCGGTCGTCCGTAAGCCCGCCGATGACCCCTCCGAAGATCATGCCGTCGCCGCTGCGCCGCCTGGCCGCGATCCGCCCGGCCTATTGGGTGCTGATCGCGCTGCTGGTCGCGATCGCCGTGGCCAGCCCGGCCTTCCTGGAGCCCCAGGGCTACATGAACTTCCTGCGCCGGGCGGCGGCGCTGGTGATCCTGGCCGCCGGTCAGCTCTTCGTCATCGTCGTCGGCGGCTTCGACCTGTCGGTCGGGTCGCTGATCACGCTGGTGGTGATGGCGTCGTCGCTGCTGATCCAGGGCGACCCGGCGCAGAGCTGGTGGGTGATCGCCCTGGTCTACGGCATCGGCCTCGCCGTCGGCCTGTTCAACGGGCTGGTGGTGTCCTGGCTCAAGGTGCCGTCGATCATCACCACCCTCGGCATGCTGCTGGCGCTGAAGGGCATCGCCCTGGCCTGGTCCGGCGGGTCGCCGCAGGGCTACCTGCCCGACAATTTCCGCGACTTCGGCCGGCTGACCTGGCGCGGCCTGCCGGGGATCGACCTGCTGCCGCTGGCGGTCGTGGTCGCGGTGGTGGCGGTGGCGCTGATGTGGTGGCTGATGCACGGCACCGTGCTGGGGCGCCTGCTGCTCGCCGTCGGCGACAACCCTCGGGCGGCGGAGCTGGCGGGCACGCGGGTGCGGCTGGTGCGCACCATCGCCTTCATCGTCTCCGCCCTCTCGGCCGTCACCGCCGGCATCCTGCTCGGCGGCTTCGCCGGGGTCTCGACCAATGTCGGCGACGGCTACGAGCTGCAGGCGATCGCCGCGATCGTCATCGGCGGCGCCCAGCTGCTGGGCGGCCGCGGCACGGTGCCCGGCGCCGTGGCCGGGGCGCTCAGCCTCGCCGCCCTGTTCACCCTGCTCAACCTGATCGGCCTGCCCAAGCCGCTGCGCGACGCGGCCCAGGGGCTGATCCTGATCGGCGCCGTCGGCTGGAGCGTCTGGCGACGCCGCAGGGGAGGTGCCTAGCTCCGTCGACCATAACCACAATGATAGGGGAGGAACGCCATGCGTATCGGGATGATGATCGGCGCCGCCGCCGTGCTGGCCGTGGCGGCCGGCACCGCTCAGGCGCAGAGCTTCGATGATCCGAAGGAGTTCGCAGCTCAGCGGGCGCTGATGTCGGCCAAGGCGGAAGGCCCGGCCGACAAGCCGTGGGAACAGCATTTCGGCAGCCAGATGGTCGACACCGCCAAGTACAAGAAGGCCGGGCCGTACAAGCTGTGCTTCTCCAACGCCGGGGTCGGCAACCCCTGGCGGGTGGTCGGCTTCACCACGATGCAGGCCGAGGTCGACGTGAACAAGGCGGACATCGCCTCGTTCACCGTGGCCGATGCCGAGGGCAAGGACGACAAGCAGATCTCCGACATCAAGGCGATGCTGGCCAGTGGCAATTGCGACGCGCTGATCGTCTCGCCCAACACCACCGCGGCGCTGACCCCGGCGGTGGAGGACGCGTGCAAGCAGGTGCCGGTGATCGTGTTCGACCGCGGCGTGCTGACCGACTGCCCGGTCACCGTGGTCAAGCCGATCGGCGGCTACGCCTTCGGTATCGCCGCGGCCGAATACATCGCCGCCAATGTGCCGAAGGGCGGCAAGGTGCTGGCGCTGCGCATCCTGCCCGGCGTCGACGTGCTGGAAAACCGCTGGGCCGCGGCCAAGCGGATCTTCGACGAGAAGGGCATCGAGGTGGTGGGCATGGAGTTCACCGACGGCGACCGGGCCAAGACCAAGTCGATCGTCGAGGACACCCTGACCCGGGCCGGCAAGCTCGACGCCGTGTGGATGGATGCCGGCGCCACCAGCGTCGCCGCCATCGAGGCGTTCGAGGACCAGGGCATGGCCGTGCCGATCGTCACCGGCGAGGACCAGCAGGACTTCCTGCAGAAGTGGAAGCAGTCGGGCATGAAGGCGCTGGCGCCGACCTACCCGACCTATCAGTGGCGCACCCCGGTGATCGCGGCGCTGCGCATCCTGAGGGGCGAGCCGGTGCCGGGCCCGGCCTGGTCGCTGCCGCAGCCGACGATCACGGCCGAGAACCTCGACAAGTATGTGAACGCGAAGATGCCGCCGCTGCACTACGCCATGTGCGGCTGCGAAGGGATGCCGGACTATCCGCAGCGATGGATCGGCAAGTAGCAACGCGCGGGGGCGGGCAGGTGCCTGCCCCCCGCAGCACGCGGAGGATCCCATGGGCGACTATCACATCACCGGCGCGATGATCTGGGACGGCAGCGGCCGCGACCCGTATCCCGGCCAGGTCGTGGTCCGCGGCGACCGCATCCATGCCGTGGCCCCGGCTTCGGAACGGCTCGACGCCGGCGGCTGCGAGACGGTCGATGGCGGCGGCGCCACGCTGCTGCCGGGGCTGGTCGAGGGCCACGCCCATCTGTCCTTCTGCGGCGCGGCGCGCAACACCGACCTCGGCGACATCCCGACCGAGGAGCATGTGCTGGAGACGATGTGGAACGCCGAGCTGCTGCTCGACCACGGCTTCACCAGCGCCTATTCCGCGGCCAGCGCCAAGACCCGGTTGGACGTGGTGATCCGCGACAAGGTCAACCAGGGCCGGCTGAAGGGGCCGCGGATCAAGGCGGCGAGCCCGGAGATCACCGTCACCGGCGGCCTCGGCGACGAGACCCGCCTGCACCTGTCGCGCGCCAGCTTCGGCATGGTCTGCGACGGGCCGGACGCGATCCGCCATGCCGTCCGAATCTGCGTCCGCGAGGATGTCGACAACATCAAGATCAACATCTCCGGCGACGATTTCGTCGATCCGGCCAAAGGCGGCATGACCGTGATGTCGCGAGTCGAGGTCGAGGCGGCGGTCGAGACCGCGCATGATTTCGGCCGCAAGGTGAACTGCCATGCCCGGGCCAGCGAGGCGGTGAAGCGCGCCATCCGCGCCGGGGTCGACGTGATCTACCATTGCGAGCAGGCCGACAGCGAGGCGCTGGACCTGCTGGAGGCGAAGAAGGACCGGGTCTTCGTCGGCCCCGCCATCGGCCTGATCTACAACACCATCCACGAGGCCGGGCCCTGGGGCATCGACGAGGAGAAGGCGCGCAAGCTGGGCATGCATCTGTGCCTGGAGGCCAGCCAGCGCACCTATGCCGAGATGCGGCGCCGCGGCATCCGCGTCGTCATCGGCGGCGACTACGGCTTCGCCTGGACGCCGCAGGGCACCAACGCCCGTGATGTCGAGCATTTCGTCAAGCTGTTCGGCTACACTCCGTCCGAGGCGCTGCAATGCGCCTCGAGGATCGGCGGCGAGCTGATGGGCATGGGCGACCGGCTGGGCCAGGTGCGCGAGGGCTTCCTGGCCGATTTGATCCTGGTCGACGGCGACCCGCTCAAGGACATCGCCCTGATCCATGACCACGGTGCCATCCGTATGGTGATGAAGGACGGCGTCCTGCACCGCCTGTCGCCGCGGCGGGCGATGCGGGCGGCCGCCGAGTGACGCGGTGGAGGGGCAGCGCCAATCGGGTGCCCATCAGTCGGGCGTCGAGATCCTGCTCGGGGTCGTCGACCGGCTGATCGAGGCACCCGGCGGGGCGGCCGTCGCCGCCCTGGCCGAGGGCCTCGCCGTGCCGCGCTCCAGCCTCTACGCCGTGCTGCGGCCGATGCTGGCCGCCGGCTGGCTCGAGGCGCCGCGGCGCGGCACGGTCCGGCTCGGCGCCGCCTGGTTCGACCTGGCGGTGGCGCTGGACGCCGAGGCGGCGCAGCCGGCCGCGCCATCCCGGCCGCGGCTGCAGGGCATGACCGGCCCGGCCCGGTCCTTCCTGTGGAATCCGGGCTTCACCGAGCTGGTCGATGCCGGCCCCTTCGCCCGGCCGCCGCCCCATGTCTTCGGCTTCTCCAACGGCTCCCGCGCCAATCTCTGGCGCCAGGGGCTGATCCATGGCGTCCAGTTCGCCGCTTCCGAGCACGCCGACCGCATCGCGGCGCTGCGCATCGCCCATGCCGATGATGACCCCGCGGCCCAGGCGCGCGACATCGACGCCTTCCTGGCCATGGGCGTCGACGCGCTGATCGTCAGCCCGCTGGAGACCGAGGCGCTGCTGCCCGCCCTGGCCCGGGCCCGCGCCGCCGGGCTGCCCGTGATCATGGTCGACCGGCTGCTGGGCGACGCGTCGCATTCGCTGGTCCAGGTCGTCGGCCCGGACACCGCGATCGGCCGGCTGCCGGCGCAATGGCTGGTCGAGACGCTGGGCGGCCGCGGCGGGGTGGTGATGATGGTGGGGGACCCGGAGATCGGGCCGCTGCTGCGCCGGGCCCGGGCGGCGCGCGAGGTGTTCGCCCTGGCGCCCGGCATCCGCATCCTCGACACGGTGCACACCGAGATGACGGTCGCGGCCGGCCGCCGCGCCATGGCCGGGCTGATCGAGCGCTGGGGCGACGCCATCGACGGCGTCTGGTGCGACAGCGGCCTGCACGGCGCCGGGTCGATCCAGGCCTGGGTCGATGCCGGCCGCGACGGCCGCGTGCCGCCGCACACCGGCGGCGACCAGAACGCGGTCTACCAGCTGGCGATCCTGCACGGCGTCAAGCTGGCGGCGATGGACTTCCCGCCGGCGATGGGCATCCGCGCGGTCGAGGCCGGGCTCGACATCCTGGCCGGCCGCACTTTGCCGCGGCGGATCGAGGTGCACACGCCGCTGGTGATCAGCCGCGGCTGCGAGACCGCCTCGGTCCGCGCCGATGTCTTCGTCGAGGACCATGTGCGCTGGGACCGGCCGCCCAGCCTGATCCTGGGCCATGGCATGGGCGAGGATTACGACCCCACCACCTTCGCGGTCGGCAAGGGGGCGGCGGCCGATGGCGGGGCCCGCTCGATCCTGCGCACGCTCGACATCCTGGTCTGGCTCAAGGCGCATGGCGGCGAGGCCGGCATCGCCGACCTGCTGCAGGCGCTGGCGATGCCGCGCTCCTCGCGGCACGACCTGCTCGGGCCGCTGGCCGGGCACGGGCTGCGGCAGCGCGGCGGCCGCGGCCGGATCCGCGCCGGGCCGCGGG